>JBPCNM010000277.1:0-9161 GCA_051001255.1 Solirubrobacteraceae bacterium | reverse complement strand
CGACGAGGCCGCGCTGCCGGCCGTCGACCGCGCGGTGGTGACCGACGCGGTCCGGGACGCCGGCGTGTCCGCGTTCCACCTCGCCGCGCTGATCGGCGCCGGGATGCTCGGCGCCGCCGGACTGCTCGGCGGCCTGCTGCTGCGCAACCCGCGCCGGACGACCGCCGCGGAGCACTGCCCGGGCGGCCGGCTCGTCGGCGCGCCCGAGGAGGCAGGCCTGGACACCAAGCTCGCCGAGCGCGCACCCGCCTGAGACGCGTCCTGCCGGCAGGGCGCGGCTCAAGCCGCCGGGGGGGCCCCGCCGACTACGCGGGACATCCGGCTCTCGCGCGCCTCATCGCCTCACGCCGCTCCCGCGCGGCGTCTCGTCCTCGCGACCATCGCGGCCGGCGCCGCGCTGATCGTCGCGCGCGACGTGCTCGTCTGGAACGGCGCGCTCCTCGACGACTGGCTGCTGTTCATCCTCTTCGCGCTCGCCGGCGGCGTCTGCGCCTGGCGGGCGGCCGTCGTGCGGGAGGAGCGCGTGGCCTGGCTGCTCGTGGCGACCGGCCTCGAGCTGTACGCGTTCGGCGGCGTGGTCTACGTCGCGTGGGTCTCCAGCCTGCAGTCGCCGCCGTTTCCGTCGCTGGCCGACTGGTTCTGGCTGGCCATGTACCCGTGGGTGTTCGCCGGCCTTGTCGGGCTCGTCCGCGCACGCGGCCTCGGCTCGCATGCGAGCGTCTGGCTCGACGGCCTGGTCGGTGCGCTCGCGCTCGCCACGCTCGTCTCGGCGATCGTGTTCGAGCCGGTGTGGGAGCAGGCGCTGGACGCGAACGCCGGCTTCGGCTTCGCCCTGCCGCTGAGCGACACGCTGATGACCGGCTTCATCGTCGTGGTCTGCGCGATGCAGGGCTGGCGGCTCGATCGCACCTGGCTGACGCTCGGCGTCGCCTTCCTGCTGTTGTCGTTCGCCGACAACGTCTACGTGATCAAGTCGATCACCGACGGCTGGGCGCCCGGCGGGCTGCTCGACCTGCCCTACGCGATCGCGATCCTGCTCGTGGCCTACGCCGCGTGGCAGCCGCGCGGCCCGCTGGCCGAGGTCGATCCCACCGGCTTCCGGGTCCTCGCCTTCCCCGTCGCCTCGGCGCTCGTCGCGGTGCTCGTCGGGATCTACGACCAGCTGGCCGGCCTGAGCGGGGTCACGGGCATGCTGGAGTCGATGACGCTGCTCGCCGTCGTGGCGCGGCTGGCGTTCACGTTCGTCAGCTACCGCGCCATCCTCGCCGCGAGCCGGCGTGATGCGATGACCGACCTGCTGACCGGGCTGGGCAACCGCCGGCGGCTGCTCGAGGACCTCGACCGCGCGCTGCTCGGCCTGCCTGCGCCGTTCGGGATCGCGTTCTTCGACCTCGACGGCTTCAAGGGATACAACGACGCCTTCGGGCACGCGGCCGGGGACGCGCTGCTCGTGCGCCTGGGCGCGCGCCTGGCCGGCGCCGTCGACACCGACGCGACCGCCTATCGCATGGGCGGCGACGAGTTCTGCGTGCTCGCCCGGGGCGACGCGGCGGCCGTCGCGGTTACGCTGGAACGCGCCGCCGAGGCGCTGACGGAGGCGGGCGACGGCTTCGCGATCTCCAACTCGCACGGCACCGCGCACCTGCCCGACGAGGCCGACCGCGCCGCGGTGGCGCTGCGCCTCGCCGACACGCGGATGTACGCGCGCAAGAACGCGCGGCCGCAGTCGGCCGGCAGCCAGACCCGCGACGTGCTCGTGCGCGTGCTCGACGAGCGCGAGCCGGAGCTGCACGACCACGTACTCGACGTCGGCCAGCTCGCCGTGGCCGTCGGCCGCGGGCTGGACATGCCGGAGGAGTCGCTGCCCGAGCTGCTGCACGGCGCCGAGCTGCACGACGTGGGCAAGATCGCGCTGCCCGAGTCGATCCTGCGCAAGGCGGGCCCGCTCGACGCGGAGGAGTGGGCGTTCATGCGCCGGCACACCCTCATCGGCGAGCGCTTCCTGCTCGCGGTGCCCGCGCTGCGCCCGGTCGCCGCACTCGTCCGCTCCAGCCACGAGCGCTGGGACGGCGGCGGCTACCCGGACAGGCTGGCCGGCGAGGAGATCCCGCTCGGCGCGCGGATCATCGCGGTCTGCGACGCGTTCGACGCGATGGTCACCGACCGTCCCTACCGCTCCGGCATGCCGCGCGGCGCCGCCGAGGAGGAGCTGATGCGCTGCGCCGGATCGCAGTTCGATCCCGCCGTCGTGGCCGCGTTCCTGGCCGCCGTGAGCGGCGTCGCGCGCCTCGTGCGATCGCCGGCGCCCCTCCGGATCTGAGCCGGCCCGCTGGCATACTGGGGCGTCGATGGCTCCGATCGGCGACCAAGGCTCCGATCCGGTGCAGCTGCCCGTGGTGGGCGGCGAGCCACATGAGCGCGCCGACGCGCAGCGCAACCGCGTCAAGGTGCTCTCGGCGGCCGAGCGGCTGTTCTCCTGCCGCGGCGTGGAGAACGTCTCGATGGACGCGATCGCCGCCGAGGCGGGCGTCGGCAAGGGGACGCTGTTCCGCCGCTTCGGCGACCGCGCCGGCCTTGCTCGGGCGCTGCTGCACGAGCACACGCGAACGCTGCAGGAGGGGATGATCCGCGGGCCTGCGCCGCTCGGCCCGGGCGCGCCCCCGCAGGCGCGGCTCAAGGCGATGGCGCGGGCGCAGCTCGCCCTGCTCGAGTATCACGCCGACCTGATGGCGGCGGGCGAGGCCGGCCGGCCCGGCGCGCGCTTCCGCATCGAGCCCTACGCGTTCCTGCGCGTGCACGCCGGCATGCTGATCCGCGAGGCCGACCCGCTGGCCGACTGGGAGGTCCTCGCCGACGTCCTGCTCGCGCCGCTGGCCACCGACGCGTTCGTCTACTGGCGCTTCGTCCGCGAGATGGAGCCCGCGCGCGTCCTCGCCGCGTTCGACGCGCTCATCGACCGGCTCCTGCCCTAGCCCACCAGAAGAATCTCGAGCGGGCGATGCTTCGGAGGCTGTGGCCGCGATCGCCTCGCGACGCCGGCCTCCTGCCGGGCGTTGACGATCCGCGCTCTTCACGGTCGCTCCGCGGCCGGGCCGGGCGAAAGCCGCGCTCAGTTCACGGCCGCCCTGCGCTTCGTGCGCGTCCGCTGGCAAGCGCCCGGTGCGGATAGCGGTGCGATGGGCACGGACGCCGGTCGGCACGTCGAATATGACCTATAGTTGACGGCATGGTGCCCGACGCCAGAGCGCTCATTCGAGAAGCCCGCAGCCGGCATGGCATCTCTCAGGAGACGCTGGCGCGACGCGCTCGTACCACCCAGAAGCAGATCAGCCGGATCGAGCGCGGAGACATCTCGCCGTCGGTCTTGACGGTGTCCCGCCTGTTGGCCGCGATGGGCGAACGGCTTGAGCTGCGCGCGGTACCCGGACCCCGCGACAACCGCTCCGACGATGAGCTGCGCGCTGACTTCGGGGAGCTCACCGCGGCCGAGCGGATCGCGCAGACCGCCGCGCTCAGCCGCACGCTGACGGGCATCGCCGCGGAAGGGCGGTGAGCGTGGGCCGCGGCGGTGAGGCGGGCCGTTCCGGACAGCGCGCGGGGCGGCGGCCACCGCCTTTGCAAGCTGAACCGATGCTTCGCGTGCTGGCAGAGCACCGGGTCGAGTTCGTGATCATCGGCGGGTTCGCGCTCTCCGCTCACGGAGTCATCCGGGGCACCAAGGACATCGACATCATGCCCGACCCACGCTCGGAGAACATCAGGCACTTGGCCGGAGCGCTGCGCGCGCTCAGCGCGGAGGTGATGCTCGCCGAGGACTTCGATCCGTCCGAACTCGGGCTTGCGCCCGACGAAGACGGGCTCTCGCTCGGAGGGAACTGGTCCTGCGCACCAGTTGGGGCGTCTCGACATCATGTAGGACGTCGCCGGCGCGAAAAGCTACGACGCGTTGCGGACGGCGGCGGTCGGGCGGGAGCTGACCGTTGGTAGACAAGGATGCGGGGTCGGCCGGGCGATCCACGAGCCGCCGGAGGTTCCGAGCTGGGACGCGCCCTGGGCGCGCGAGCGCCTCACGGAGGGCCTCGTGATGACGATCGAGCCGATCATATCCGCCGGTGGCCGCGAGGTCGTCCAGGACGCGGACGGCTGGACCGTCCGCACGCGCGACGGAGCGCGCTCCGCCCATGCGGAGCACACGATCGTGATCACGCGCGGTCAGCCGCTCGTGCTCACCGCAGCCTGAGCAGTCCCGGCGCGGACTTCATCAGCAGGGCGCAGGCCCACCACGCCATCACCCACGCGGGCCAGAAGTAGCCCGCTCCGCTCAGCGCCCAGATCGCCACCAGCACCGCGCTGACCTGCAGGAGCGCGCCCCACTCGTGGCCCCCCCTGGGCGCGACCGTCCGCGCGCGGGCGGGCAGCGCGCCGGGGAGATCGCCGATCAGCGTGACCAGCTCGCCGCGCGTGCGCGCGGCGTAGGCGGCTCCCACGCGCTGCTCGAGCTCCTCGACGTCGAGCCGGCCGGCGGCGGCGTGCTCGCGCAGCAGGCTGACGGCGGATTCGCGCTCGTCGTCGGAGGCGCGCAGGCCCTGGTCGTCCCGCGGCGCAACCTCGGCGGGGCGGTGTGCCGCGCGACGATGGCGGTGGTGGCGTGAGTGGCACATGGTCCCGAAGTTAGCAGTCACTCACCAAGTGTCAAGCGGAGTCAAGCGGAGGAGTCAGCTATCGGTCTCGCACGGCAACTCTGCTCCGCCCCCGCGGCTACCCGGCCGCGGCGCGCATCAGCGCCTCGCCGGCCTCGGTGCGGACGTAGAGCACCGCGCGGCCCTCGCGCCGCCCGGCGACGAGGCCGGCACGGCGCAGGACGCTCAGGTGCTCGGAGACGCCGGCCGGGCTGGCGCGCATCCGTGCCGCCAGCTCACGCGTCGAGACCGGAAGGTCGAGCTCCGCGAGGATCCGCGCCCGGCGGCGACCGAGGAGCCCGTCGAGCGCATTCGTGCCCGACCGGCGCGCCGGCTCCCACAGCGTGCCAAGGCCGCGCGGCGCATAGACGATCGCCGGCTGCCACGGCGGATCGAGCATCGCCCACAGCTCCGGCCACACGAACGCGGCCGGCACCAGCAGCAGCCCGCGGCCCGCGAGCTCGACCTCGGCGTCGTAGACGTGGTCGACCTCGACCGCGCCGGCGCGCCAGCGCACCCGCTGATGCAGGTCGGCGAACATCGTGAGCGGCCCACTCGCGGCGAGGCCGCGGGCGTGGTGGGCGACATCGGCATCCGCCGCGGCGGCGAGCCGCTCCCAGTACGGCGCGATCGCGGCCTGCCAGTAGGCCTCCATCTGCTCGACGAGCCGCTCGAGCCCGGCGGCGGGGTCGTCCAGGAGCGTCCGGGCGGCGGCCGGCATCCGGCCCGGGTAGGCCCAGCCGACCTCCGTGCGGACCTGCTCGGCCGGCGTGGAGCGCACGCGCGCGAGCTCCTCTTCGAGCGCGGCGCGCGGCGACTCCGGCGGGGGCGTGACGAAGTCGGGGTGATAGCCGCGCTCGGGCACGACGGCTTCGAGCAGGTCGATCTCGAGCCCGTGCACGCGCCGGCGCGTCGCCCGCGCCCAGGGCGCGTGGATGCCGTGTGCGTCCGGGTTGCGCAGCGCCTGCACGCTCGCGGCGAGCTCGAACAGCGGCGAGCTCGCGAAGCGCACGCGGCCGAGGTCCTCAGGGCCGAAGACGTAGCGGATCACCGCTGCGAAGGCGGCTCGGCGGAGCTGAGGCGCCGCGGCGGCGCACCGGCGGCGATCACGTGCGCGATCCTACCCGCGGATTCGGAGTGAAGCGAATCCTTGGACGCGCCGCGGGGTGTCCGCGCATGCTGCGGTCATGGCCGTCGCCGCCGCTTCCGCCCCCACCGTGCGCACCGTGCTCGGCACCCCGGCCGTCGCGCGGCTGTTCGCCACCTCGATCGTCGCCCGGACCCCGCTGGCGGCGATCGGCATCGTGGTGATCCTGCGCACGCGCGAGCTGACGGGCTCCTACGCCGCGGGCGGCGTGGTGGCGGTGGCCGGCGCCCTGGCCACGGGCCTGAGCCAGCCGCTGCTCGCCCGCCTCGTCGACCGGATCGGCCAGGCGCGCGTCCTGCTGCCGGGCGCGATTGCGGCCGCCGCGGCGCTCGCCGCGTTCGGGCTGGCGCCCGCGGGCACGTCGCTCGCTTGGGTGCTGGCCTGCACGCTGGCGGCCGGGCTGGCGACTCCGCCGCTCTCCGCCGCCATGCGGACGCTGCTGCCGGGCGTGATGGGCGACCCCGAGCGGCTGCGAGCCGCCTACGCGCTGGAGTCCTCGGCGCTGGAGATCACCTACGTGGTGGGCCCGCTCGTGCTCGCCGGCGCGCTGGCCGCGTGGTCCACCGCGGCGGCCGCGCTCGTCTGCGCGGGACTCCTGCTCGCCGGCACGCTGGCCTTCCTCGCCACGCCCGCCTCGCGCGCCTGGCGTCCGGCGGTGAGCGCGCGGGCGTCCGGCCACGGCCTCGCGGGCGCCATGCGCTGCCCCGGCGTGCGCACGCTGTTCGCGGTGCTCGTCCTGATGGGCACGACGTTCGGCGCGGTCGAGGTCGGCATTCCGGCCGCCGCGGAGGCGGCGGGGCACCGCGGCGCAGCCGGGCCGCTGCTCAGCGTCTGGGGCCTCGGCTCGATGCTGGGCGGCCTCCTCGCCATGCGGCTGCGCCGCCCGTCCGGACCGGTCGCCCGGCTGGCGGTGACGCTCGCCGCCTTCGGCGCCGGGCACCTGCTGCTGGGAGCGGCCGGCGGGCTGCTCACGCTCGGCGCCCTGCTCCTGCTCGCAGGGCTTGCCATCGCCCCCAGCTTCGCCGCCGCCTTCGGGCTGACGGACGACCTCGCGCCGGCGGGCGCGCTGACCGAGGCGTTCGCGTGGCTCAACACCGGCGTGGCCGCCGGCCTGGCGGTGGGCGGGGCGCTCGGCGGCTGGGCCGCCGAGGCGCATGGCGGCGACGCGGCGCTGGCCCTGGCCGGCATCGCGGGCGCCGGTGCCTTCGCGGTGGTCGCCGTCCGGCGTGCCAGCCTCATCCCGGATGCGCGGGCGCCCCGTCCGTCTCCCCCGAGCTGACCGTCGCGCCGGCGCTCGCCACCGACACCAGCGCGATCGCGACCACGCCGGAGGCCGCGAGGCGCTGCTCGAGGATCAGGAAGCCGAGCAGCGCGGCGATCGCGGGCTCGAGGCTCATGATCACGCCGAACAGCGCGGCCGGCAGGCGCCGCAGCGCGATCAGCTCGAAGACGTAGGGCAGGAGCGGGATGAGCAGCGCCAGCCCGATCCCGGCCAGCAGCAGGTCGGGCTCCAGCAGCTCCACCCCCGCGCCGGCGAGCCCGACCGGCAGCGTGACGAGCGCGGCCACGACGAGCGAGACCGACAGCCCTTCGAGGCCGGCCCAGCGCGCGCCGACGCGCTTGGTGAGCAGGATGTAGGCCGCCCAGCAGCCGGCCGACACGCCGGCGAATGCGACACCGAGCGCATCCAGCGGCTCCCCCGCCCCATCCCCGAGCGTGAGCAGCGCGACGCCGCTGCCGGCCAGCAGCACCCAGGCGACGTCGCGGGCGCGGTGCGAGCCGGCAAGCGCCACCCCGAGCGGCCCGAGGAACTCGATCGTGACGGCGACGCCGAGTGGGATCCTTGCGATCGCCTCGAAGAACGCGAGCGTCAGCACGCCCGAGACGGCGCCGAGCGCCACGGCGGCGCAGACGTCGGCGCGCGTGCGCCCGCGCAGCCGCGGGCGCACGAACGGCCACAGCATCAGGGCGGCGAGGGTGAGCCGCAGGGCCACCAGCCCGGCGGGACCGATGCGGTCGAACAGCGGCTCAGACAGCGCCGCGCCGAACTGGATCGTCGTCATCGACGCGACCGCCAGCGCGACCCCGGGCGCACGCCCGCCGACCGAGGGCGCGAGGCTGCGAGCGGTGTCCACGCGTGCAGGGTGACGCACGCCCTGCCGTCGCCGAGGACAGGAATGGTCGCCGGCCGCGCCGACGCTGCCATCATGGCGCGGCCATGAACAACGGCCACGACGATCTCCAGCGCGCCGCCGACGCGCTCGCCGCGCGCGTGCCCCAGCCCCTCGCGGGCCTCGCGCGCCTCGCCTTTAACTACCGCTGGTCCTGGACGCTCGCCGGCCACGACGTGTTCGCCGCGATCGATCCGGTGCGCTGGGAGCGCTGCGGCGAGAACCCGGTCCGACTGCTCGCCGAGGCCGGGGCGGAGGCGCTCGAGCGCGCAGCGGGCGACGCCGCGCTGCTGGAGCGCGCCGCGGCGGTCGAGGCGGCCGTCCGCGATGACCCCGCCCGCCCCGCGGCGACCGGGCCGGCCCCGCCGGAGCACCCAATCGCCTACTTCTGCGCGGAGTTCGGCGTGCACCGCTCGCTGCCCGTGTACTCCGGCGGCCTCGGCGCGCTCGCCGGCGACATCCTCAAGGAGTCCTCCGACCGCGCGCTGCCGCTGGTGGCGGTCGGCCTGATGTACCGCCAGGGCTACTTTCGCCAGCGCATCGACGCGAGCGGCTGGCAGCACGAGTACTGGGTCGACACCGACCCCGAGCGCCTGCCGGCCGCGCTGGTCCGCGGCGCCGACGGGGAGCCGCTCACGGTGACCGTGCCGGTGCGCGAGCTGCCGGTCACGGCGCAGATCTGGCGCGTCGACGTCGGCCGCGTGCCGCTATACCTGCTCGACGCCGAGCGCCCGGAGAACGACCTCGCCGCCCGCTGGATCACCTCGCGCCTCTACATCGGCGAGCCGGACGTGCGCCTCGCCCAGTACATCCTGCTCGGCGTCGGCGGCGTCCGCGCGCTGCACGCGATGGGCATCGACCCCGGCCTGCTGCACCTCAACGAGGGGCACGCCGCGTTCATCTCGCTCGAAGCCGCGCGCGCCCACGGCGGCGCGCTGGCCGACGGCATCGCGGCGGCCCGCTCCAAGACGATCTTCACGACGCACACGCCGGTGCCCGCCGGCAACGACACCTACACCGCCGAGCAGGTCCTCGAGGCGCTGGGCGGGCTCGCGGCGTCGATCGGCGTCGACCCGGCGGAGATCATCCGCCTGGGCCGCACCCGCCCCGGTGACGAGAGCGAGCCGTTCGGCGTCAGCCAGTTCGCGCTGCGCACGAGCCGCG
>JBPCNM010000276.1:0-4071 GCA_051001255.1 Solirubrobacteraceae bacterium | reverse complement strand
GGGTCATGCGTCGGTTGGACCGCGGAAGGTGTTGCGGTAGGCGCTGGGTGAGACGCCGAGCGTGGCGTGCAGGTGCTGGCGCAACGAGGCGCCGGTGCCGAAGCCCGCATCGAGAGCGATCCGGTCTATCGGCAGGTCGGTCTCCTCCAGCAGCTGGCGGGCGCGGTCGAGGCGTTGCTGCGACAGCCACCGGCCGGGGGAGAGCCCGACCTCTTCGCGAAAGCGGCGGGTGAAGGTCCGGACGCTCACCGAAGCCTGGGTGGCGAGCTCGCGCAGCGAGATGGGGTGGTCGAGGTGCTCCAGCGCCCAGGCACGCGCGGTGGCGGTGGAGGACAGCGGTTGTTCGGGAATCGGTCGGGCAATGTACTGGGCTTGGCCGCCGGCGCGGTGCGGTGGTACGACGGTGCGGCGGGCGACGTCGTTCGCGACCGCTGCCCCGTGGTCGCAGCGGATCATGTGCAGGCACAGGTCGATACCGGAGGCTTCCCCGGCCGAGGTCAGCACGTTGCCGTCGTCGGTGTAGAGAACGGCGGGGTCGAGGTCGACCGCCGGGTAGAGGTTGCGGAATCGGTCGACCGACAGCCAGTGCGTGGTCGCCCGTCCGCCGTCGAGCAAGCCGGCGGCGGCAAGGACGAAGGCGCCGGTGCAGATCGAGGCGACCCGGGTGCCGGGTCGGATGCGGGCGAGGGCACCGGCGAGCCCGGCGCCGAGCCGGCCCGTGGACTCGGTCTGGTCAACTGCGTGGGAGGCCGGGACGATCACCGTGTCGGCCGCGGCCAGGGCTCGGGGGCCGGCGCTGACATGGATGGTGAAGTCGGCGTCGGTGCGGACCTCGCCGGGCGTGGGCGTGCACGTCACCACGTCGTAGAGCTGCTCGTCGTCGGCCGACCGGGCGGCGGCGAACAGCTGGTGCACGATGCCCAGCTCCATCGGCATCACACCGTCGCGGACGAGCACGGCGACGCGATGACGCCCCGGGGGCCGTCCAGCTGTACGGTGGCCACCAATGGCCCGATTCTTTCACATGTCGGCCATCGGGCAGTGGCATGGCCCGGGTCGTCGAGCCATGCTGGAGGTGCGACAACCAAAACGATCGACGCGACAGCGCGGACGGCGGTCGTCCGTTCGGCGGAGGGAGAAGGATCATCGATGCAAGTGCTTTGGGTCTTTGCCCATCCCGACCCGCGCTCGCTGAACGGTGCCCTGCGAGACGAGGGCGTCCACGTGCTGCGCGAGCAGGGTCACCAGGTCCGCGAGTCCGACCTCTACGCGATGGGGTGGGACCCGGTGGTCGACCATGACGACTTCCACCACGACGCAGGTGAGCGTCTGGACGTCCTCGCCGAGTCCGAGCGGGCGCTGGAGTCCGGGGATCTGGCTGCGGATATCCGCGCCGAGCAGGACAAGCTCGTCTGGGCTGACGCGCTGGTTCTTCAGTTCCCGCTGTGGTGGTTCGGCCCGCCCGCCATCCTCAAGGGTTGGTTCGACCGGCTGTTCGTGCAGGGATTCGCCCAGGGAGTCATCGACCCACGCACCGGCCGGCCGCTGCGCTACGGCAACGGAGGGCTGGTCGGCAGGCGCGCGCTGGTCATCACCACGGTCGGCGCCAACGCGGCCACCACCGGACCGCGCGGAATCCACGGCGACATCAGCGACGTGCTGTTCCCGGTGCTGCACGGGACGCTTTGGTACACCGGCATCTCGGTGCTGCCGCCACTGGTGGTCAACGGCGCGGTGAAGCTCTCCGACACCGACTACGCGGCCGCCGCGGCACAGCTACGGGACCGGCTCGTCGCGCTCCCGACGAGCGAAACGATCCCGTTCCGCTTCCAGGACGGTGGAGACTACGACGACCACCTGGTGCTGCGGCCCGACCGTGCACCCGAACAGGAAGGCCTCCAGATCCACTACCGCACACCCGAACCGAGATCCGAGTGCCGGCGGGCAGGTGGCCAGACTGAAGCTGTCCGATAAGGAAGGAGTCACCGGATGTGATCGGCCCGACACGCCGGCGCAGCACACGCCGGCGCGCCCGACCGGGGCGCCGACACATCCGAGCCGCTGCTATGCGCGCCGGCGGCGCTCCCGGCGGCACTCGACGTAGCGGCGCTTCTTCGCCTCCGTGCCACAGTCGGCCATCGAGCACCAGCGCCGGCCCGCGCCGCGGGAGCGGTCGAGGAAGAACCAGCGGCACCCGGCGCAGCGGTGCAGGCGGGCGAGCTCGGCCTCGCTCGTGAGCAGGCCGACGGCCGCGTAGGCGAGACGGTGAACGGGGGTGTGGGCGTCGTCGGGCGGCCAGGTCCAGGCGAGCACGTCGCCCTGCGGCGCCAGACGGCCGGCGGCGAGGGCGGCGCGGGCGGCGGCCTCGATGACGGCGCGCGGCGCGGCGGGTGATGCGTCGCCGGCCAGGTGGGCGTCGAGGACCGCGTCGATGGCGTCGCGCAGCGCGCGGGCGTCGCGCAGCGCGGCCGGGCTCGCGGACGTGGCGTCGCCGGCCAACCCGACGCGACGGGCGAAGGTGACCAGGTCCTCGGGGGCCGCGAGGACGTCGTCCTCCACGGGCCTGCCGGGCTGGCCGTAGACCGTGTTGACCAGGTCGAGCGCGGGATGACCGCCGGCGAGGCGCATGGAGGCGGCGGTCGGGGGTCGGATGATTCTTGTTTCCGCCATCGATGTGTTTGAGGGTAACACCGGCCGGGGATCGTTGGCGGCATGGTGGTCGCGCTGATCTGCGTCGCACAGTTCGTCGTCGTCCTCGACGTCACGATCGTCGCCATCGCGCTGCCCGCGGTGCAAGCCGACCTCGGGCTGTCGACCACCGAGCTCGGCTGGGTCATCACGACCTACACCCTGGCCTTCGGCGGCTGCCTGCTGGCCGCCGGGCGCCTCGCCGACCGCATCGGGCGCCGGCGGACGTTCGTGGCCGGTCTCCTCGTCTTCGCCCTCGCCTCGCTTGCGTGTGGGCTCGCGCCGACCGGCGGGTCGCTGCTGGGCGCGCGATCGCGCCCGGCGCGCCCGCGCTGCCTTCGCTGCTGGGCGGCTTCGTGCTGCTCGGCGCAGGCCTCGGCGTGGCCTCCGTCGCCTCCACCGCCCGCGGAACCGCGGCGGTCGACGGCGCCCATCAGGGGCTGGCGTCGGGCATGCTGAACACGAGCGCACAGGTCGGCACCGCCCTCGGCCTCGCGGTGGTCATACCGCTGGCGTCGGCGCGCACCGACGCGCTGGGCGGCGGCCCGCAGGCGCAGGTGGCGGGCTTCGAGCTGGGCTTCCTGCTCGCCGCCGCCTTGGCGGGCGTCGCAGCGGCGGCCGTCGCGATAGGCGCGCGACGAGCATCGCGCGGCGAACGGACCGCAGCTCCGTCGCGAAGCGCGACAGGGTCGCGCATTGCTTGAAGTGCAGTTGCGAGGCAGCCATCATCGCCGCTCATGCACGACGACCTCATCGAGCTCACGTCCCGGCTGGTGGCAATCGACTCCGTGAACCCGTCGCTCGTCCCCGGCGGCGCCGGCGAAGGGGAGATCGCAGCGTTCGTGGCCGGTTGGGCGCGCGCCGCCGGTCTGGAGGCGGACGTCCTCGAGGGGACTACTGGCCGGCCGAGCGTGATCGTCCGCGCCCGCGGCACCGGTGGCGGGCTCACGCTGCTGCTGTGCGGGCACACCGACACCGTCACGGTCGCGGGCATGACCGACCCCCACACGGCCCGTCTCGACGGCGATCGGCTGCACGGCCGCGGCGCCTACGACATGAAGGCGGGCGTCGCCGCGGCCCTGGTGGCCTGCCGGGAGGCGGCGGCCCTCGGGCTCACGGGCGACGTGGTCGTCGCCGCGGTCGCCGACGAGGAGTACGCGAGCCTCGGCGTGCAGGAGGCGCTCGCCGCCGTCCGCGCCGATGCGGCGATCGTCACCGAGCCGACCGAGCTCGACCTGATCGTCGCGCACAGGGGATTCGTCTGGGCGGAGATCGAGGTCTCCGGTCGCGCCGCCCACGGCTCGCGCCCGCATCTCGGCGTCGACGCGATCGTCAAGACCGGGCCGGTCCTGACGGCGCTCGGCGAACTCGACGCGGCGCTCG
>JBPCNM010000275.1:0-7097 GCA_051001255.1 Solirubrobacteraceae bacterium | reverse complement strand
TGGACGTCGTCGTCACCGACCACCACGCCCCGCGCGCCGACGGCCGGCTGCCCGACGCGCCGATCGTGCATCCGGGGGTCGGCGGCTATCCGTGCCCCGAGCTGTGCGCGGCCGGCGTCGCGCACCTGCTGGCACGGGCGGTGCTGGAGGCGGCGGGGATCGACGGCGCGGCGGCCGATGCGGACCTCGACGTCGTCGCGCTGGCGACCGTCGCGGACTGCGTGCCGCTGGTCGACGAGAACCGGCGGCTCGTGCGCGAGGGGCTGCGGGCGCTCGCCTCCACGCGCAAGCCGGGCCTGCAGGCGCTGATGGAGGTCGCGCGCGTGGATCCCAGCGGCGTCGACGCGGGCACGATCGGCTTCCGGCTGGCGCCCAGGATCAACGCGGCGGGCCGGCTGCACCGTGCTGACGCGGGGCTGGAGCTGCTGCTGACGGCCGACATCCAGCGGGCGCGCGCGGTGGCGGCCGAGCTCGATGCCGTCAACGTCGAGCGGCGCGACGTGGAGACGCGGATCCTGTTCGAGGCCGAGCGGCACGTGGCCGAGATCGGTCACTCCTATCCACCGGCGGCTGCCTACGTGCTCGCGGCGGACGGCTGGCACCCGGGCGTGATCGGCATCGTCGCGTCACGCATCGCCGAGCGCCACCACCGTCCGGTGGTGCTGATCGCGCTCGACGGCGAGGAGGGCACCGGCTCTGCGCGCTCGATCCCCGCGTTCGACCTGCTGGGCGGCCTGGAGGCCGCGAGCGCGGACCTGCTGCGCCACGGCGGGCACCGCGCGGCGGCAGGGCTCACGATCGCGCGCGGGCGGGTCGAGGCGTTCCGCCAGGCGTTCGTGGCGCACGCCGCCGCGACGCTGACGCCGGCCGACCTCGTCCCCGTCCAGCGGGTCGACGCGGTGGTGCCGGGCGACGCGCTGCACCTGGGGCTGGCCGAGGAGCTCGAGCGGCTCGCGCCGTTCGGCATGGGCAACCCCGAGCCGGCGCTGCTCGTCCCGAGTGCGCTGCTCGACGATCCGCGGCCGATGGGGGAGGGGCGCCATGTCGCGTTCACGCTCGCCGCGGGTGGCGCGCGCTCGCGCTGCGTCGCGTTCGGGCGCGGCAGCTCGCTGCCCGCCCGGGCAGGTGAGCCGGTGGATGCCGCGGTGCGGCTGGAGGTCAACCGCTACAACGGCGCCGTCGAGCCGCGCCTGGTGCTGCGTCACGCGCAGCCGGCGCGCCCGGCACCGATCGAGATCGTGGGCGAGCCGGCGTTCGCCGGCGCGGTGCGGGCCGAGCTCGAGCGCGACCTGGCCGCGTGGCCGCCGCGCGACCCGCCCGGCTTCCCGGACGACCTGCGCGGCATGGCGGACGGCCTGGGCGCGCCCGAGGGCCGCATGCTGCGCGACGCCCGTGGCGGCGGCATCGCCGGCCTGCTCGGCGACCTCGTGGCCGGCGGCGCGCCCGTGCTCGCCGTGTCGGCCCACGCCGGGCACCGCGCCCGCGCGTTGCACGACCGCGTCGGCGGCTTCGCCCTGATCAGCTGGGCGGCGCTCGCGGACGACGCGTCGTTCGCGACGCCCTACGCCCACGTCGTCGCCGTCGACCCGCCGCCGCACGCGTACCTGCTCGCGCTGGCGGAGCGGCTGCCCGGCGACGGCTGGGTCCACCTCGCCTGGGGTGGCGCGGAGCAGGCGCTGGCCCGCCGTGTGCTGGCATGGGAGTTCGACCTGCGCGCGGCGCTCGCCGGCACCTACCGCGGGCTTCGCGCCGCCGTCGCCACGAGGATCGAGGGCGACGCCCTCGCCGCGATCCTCCGCGGCGACGGCGCGCAGCCGCGCTCGGGCGCCGTCGCGGGGCGGCTGCTGCGGGTGCTGTCCGAGCTGGAGCTCGTGGTGCTCGACCCGGCCGCGCTCGCCCTTGCCGTGCCACCGCCGGCCGGGCGCACCGAGCTGGAGCGCTCGCCCGCATTCCGGGCGTACACGCAGCGGCTGCGCGACGGGCTTGCACATCTGGCCGAGCCTGCGGGCGCGGACGCGCCGCACGCGGTGCCGCGGCCGGTCGCCGCCGCGGTCGCGTGAGCGCCGCGCTCAGGGTCCTAGAGCGGACACGTGACTTGACAGGTGCCCCCGTACCGAACATGGATACAGGTTGAGCGGGCCTGCGGGGGCCCGGCAGGGAATCCGGGGGGGAAGATCCATGCGGGTGAAGCGGTCGTTCGTGGCGGCGCTCATCGTAGGTGCCGGAGCAGCGGCGTCCGGCGCTCCGGCGCTGGCCGCCGGGGCGCTGGGCGACGAGGCCGGTCGGCTGCCCGACCGCGACGTGCGCATGGGGCAGCTGCGCCCGACCACGACGCAGCGCGCAGACGCCCGCTCGCTGGCCGCGCAGGTCGCGTGGAACCAGTTCGGCACTCCGTCGACGCTCGTGGACCCGGGCGCCACGCTGGCCACCGGCGTGGACGCTGCGACGCCGGAGGCGGCCGCGCGGGCCTGGCTGGACGCCAACCGGGCGCTGTTCCGGATGGACGCCGATGCGGTGGCACGACTGGAGCTGGTGAGCGACTCCGCGCTCGCCGGCGATGTGGGCCATGCGGTCACGCTGCGCCAGACGGTCGGTGGGCTCCAAGCCGCCGGCGGCGGCCTCGTGACGATCGGGCTGGCGAACGGCGGGCCCTGGGAGGTGATCTCGGCTGCCGGCACCATCCACGGCGACGAGACGCTGGCGGGCAAGGCCGCGCTGACGCCCGAGGAGGCCGTCCAGCGTGCCGCCGCCAACGTGGGCGAGCGCCGCTCGCTTGGCAAGATCGCGCCGGCCGGGAAGTCCGGTCCGGGCAGCTTCAGGGACTTCGAGGTGTCCGGCCTCACCGACGTGCAGCGCACGCGGGCGGTGGCGTTCCCGACTGTCGCGCGGGGCTTCGTGCCCGCCTATGAGACGATCGTGCTCGACACCGAGGGCAGCGAGCCTGCGGCGTATCGCAGCTTCGTCGACGCGCGCAGCGGTGACGTGCTGGCGCGCGAGAGCCTCGTCCACAGCGCGGAGCAGGCGTCCGCCGAGTCCGCGGCGCCGGAGAGCTTGACGTTCGCGGGCGAGCTGCCGGCGCAGGACGGCGGCTGCGACACGCGCAAGGGCCCGTACACGGTCGCGGCCGATGCCGGGGTGCGCGCGATCGACGTGTTCGCCAACGCGGATACGACGGCGCAGGACATCGTCCTGCGGTTGTTGCGCGGCGACACGCTCGTCGCGGAGGCCGACACGGTGAGCACGCCTGAGCGCATCCGCTATGCCCCCGAGGGCGGCGTTCCGGCCGGCGACTACTACGTGCAGGTGTGCGAGTACGAGGACGGCATCGCGCCCGCCGAGCCGCGGACCTACACCGGCACCGTGTCGCTCGACACCTCCACCCCGCCGCCGCCGTACACGGCGCGCTGGCGCGTGTTCCCCGGCAGCCCGCCGCACAACACGCTGGCGAGCGATCCGTGGAGCAACCCGAGCACCGACACGCGCGAGAACTGGTGCTGGAAGGCGAGCCCGACGCCCGCCGACTGCGACGAGGTGGTCGGCAACCTGGCCTCGCGCGCACCCTGGGACCACGACGTGAAGGGCAACCGGCCGAGCTACACGACGATCGGCAACAACGCCCGCACTGCCGAGTCCTGGACCCATCCGCTGTACCCGTCCCCGACGCAGTTCCGGCCGGTCAGCCCGGAGCGCGACTACACGTTCCCGTGGACCAACTCCTGGAACACGAGCGACTGCAACCCGGGGACGCCCCACGGCGCCGCCTTCGTGCCGGGCGAGAGCTTCGACATCTCGGCGGCCGTCACGAACCTGTTCGTGCAGCACAACCGGATGCACGATTGGTCCTACCTGCTCGGCTTCACCGAGGAGAACTGGAACGCCCAGGACTCCAACTTCGGCACCACGGAGGCGTTCCGCGAGAACGACCCGCTGGTCGGTAACGCGCAGGCCGGCGCGAACCCCTCGCCGCCCTTCGCGCCCGCGCGCGACAACGCGAACATGATCACGCTGCCGGATGGCACGTCCCCGATCACGAACATGTACCTGTGGCAGCCGTTGGCGGGCGCGTTCTACTCGCCGTGCGTCGACGGCGACCACGACGCCGGCGTGATCGGCCACGAGTACACCCACATGATCGAGAACCGCATGATCGGCAAGGGCGCCAACCGCAGCGGCCATCACGCCGGCGCGATGGGCGAGTCGGTCTCCGACCTGCTCTCGATCGAGCAGCTCAACGAGCACGGCAACATCCCGACCGACGGCGCGAATCGCTACGCCACCGGCACCTACGCGACCGGCAACAAGCAACGCGGCATCCGCAACTACGCGGGCAACTGGCCGGCCACGGGCGCGTTCCCGACGGCGAGCGTCTCGCCCGAGGTCGACCCGCTGAACCTCTCGGACATCGGCTACGACGTGACCGGCCCGCAGGTGCACGCGGACGGCGAGATCTGGACCGCGACGAACTTCGACCTGCGCAAGGCGCTCGCGGCGAAGTACGAGGGCCAGTACCCGGAGGGCGACCAGGCGCTTCAGGAGCAGTGCGCGAAGGGCCAGGTCTCGGTGGACCGTTGCCCCGGCAACCGGCGCTGGATCCAGCTCGTGCTCGACTCGTTCCTGCTGATGCCGACCAACCCGACGATGCTCGACGCTCGCAACGCGATCCTGGCGGCCGACACGATGCGGTTCGGCGGCGCCAACCAGGCCGAGCTGTGGCTCGCGTTCGCGCACCGCGGCTTCGGCCGCGCCGCGTCGGCCACGAACGGTACGGGCCGGATGGATGGCATCGAGTCCGACACCAACCCGCTGCCGGACTTCGAGGCGCTGGGCCAGCAGAACACCACGGTGACGTTCGCAGCCACCACGCGGGGCGCGGCCCAGTCGCCGGTCGCCGCTCGCGTGTACGTCGGCCATTACGAGGCGCGCGTCTCGCCGGTGGCCGACACGGACCAGGCCACCAGCGCACCGCGCACCGCGACCGCGAACAACCTCGACGCGACGGCCTCCTTCGCGCCGGGAACCTACGAGTTCGTGGCCACCGCACCGGGGTACGGGGCGGTGCGCTTCCGGCGCGCGATCCGCGCCGGCGCGCCGCTGACGATCGGCCTCCGCATGGCCCCGAACGTGGCGTCGAAGGCGCAGGGCGCGACGGCGTCGGGCCAGGCCGCTCGGGTGATGTCGGGCGAGAAGGAGGTGCTGTCGACCGCGCAGGTGCGCGAGCGCCTGATCGACGACACCGAGGCGACGCACTGGCAGGCGAGCGCCGTCGCGCGTAGTGGCGGCTGGAGCGTCGCCAACCGCCGCGTCACCGTCGACCTGGCCGGCAACGAGCCGCAGCAGATCAGCCGGGCGCAGGTCAGCGCCATGCTCGGCCCGGTCGATGACCCGAGCAGCACGACCGACCTGTCGCAGAACCGCTTCACCGCGCTGCGTCAGTTCGAGCTGTGGTCCTGCAACGCGCGGTTCGCGGACTGCTCGGGCAACGCGGGCTTCAACCGCGTCTACGCCAGCGCGTCCGACGCCTTCCCGGCGGACGCGCCGCGCCCGGTCGCCCCGGCGCTGCTGCTGCGCGAGTTCACGTTCTCGCCGATCCAGGCGACGCACCTGCAGCTCGTGACGCGCCAGAGCCAGTGCACCGGCGGCCCGGCGTTCCAGGGCGAGCAGGACGCCGACCCGTTCAACGCGACGGACTGCAACTCGGCGGGCGCGGCGTCGACGCGGTTCGTGCGGGCCGCCGAGCTGCAGGCGTTCGGCCAGCCCTCCCAGGTGCAGGTGAGCGGCGGCTGAGAACCGTCAGGGGCCGGCGCAGCCGACCGACGAAAGCTGGAAGGACGCGCGGCTGCCCCGGCGCCCGACCGCGAGGGCCTCGACGCCGTCGCACGCCATGACGCCGGGGAATGTCGCGGTGAAGGCGCCGTTGCGCTTGGCGCGCATCCGCAAGGTCTCACCGTCACGGCCCGTCGGTGTCACCGTGACCTTCACGCGCTCGCGGCGCTTGAAGCCGCTGCCCTTGAGCGCGAGCGGCGAGAGCCCTCGCGGCGTCAGCGTGGCGCCGGCCGAGTGCCGCTCCGGCTGGGCGCCGGCGCTCGGACCCGCGGCCAAGAGGGCGAGCGCTGCGGCGGCGGCGACGGGCAGGCCACGTGGTCGCATGCCCCCATCGTAGGGCGCCGCCCACCGGTTGCCGGCCCCCCGCTGAGCTACGCTTGCCGCAGCGATCGCCATGGCTGATCAGCACGAGCAGACGACCGAGGGTCCCAGCACCCCGAACGGCGCTTCGGCGCCTCGCGTCCCGGTGGCCGCCGTGCCGGCCGAGGACGTCGCGGTCGTCGCCCACCAGCAGGTCGACCGCCAGGATCACGATCACACCGCGCCCGCGGAGGCGCCGCCCGATCTCACGCCGTTCGAGCGCGAGCTGCTCGCCGACCTGTTCGCGATCGTCGAGGAGCACGCCGACGAGGTCGCTCGCCAGGTCGACCGCGGCCGCGTGATCGAGGCGTTCGTGTTCGCGTGCGACCACCACGCCGACCAGCGCCGCCAGTCGGGCGAGGACTTCATCGTCCACCCGGTCGGCGTCGCCAAGATCTGCGCGGGCATGCGCCTGGACACCGAGACGCTGTGTGCCGCGCTGCTGCACGACACCGTGGAGGACACGACCGCCAGCCTCGAGGAGGTCCACGAGGCGTTCGGCGAGGAGGTCGCGGGCCTGGTCGACGGCGTGACGAAGCTGACGGGGATCACGTTCCAGTCGCGCGACGACGCGCAGGCCGAGAACTACCGCAAGATGATGGTCGCGATGGCCACGGACGTCCGGGTCATCCTGATCAAGCTGGCCGACCGCCTCCACAACATGCGGACGCTCGAGGCGATGCCGAAGCAAAAGCAGCTCGAAAAAGCGCGCGAGACGCTCGAGATCTACGCGCCGCTCGCCCACCGCCTCGGCATCCACGCGATCAAATGGGAGCTCGAGGACCTGGCCTTTCAGCGTCTCCATCCCCGTAAGTACGACGAGATCAAGAAGCTCGTCGCCCAACAGCGCGACGAGCGTGAGTCCTACGTCGAGTCGGCGGGAGCGTTCCTGAAAGACGAGCTGGGAAAGGTGG
>JBPCNM010000274.1:0-3902 GCA_051001255.1 Solirubrobacteraceae bacterium | reverse complement strand
TCGTTGCCTCCCGGGGTGAGTCCCTGATGATCAGTATCTCCCGTTCGCCGGCTCCCGTGAGCCGGAGATCTCTAGCACGACCTCCACGTCGCCCTCGATCCGCGCGTCGGTGAGCGCGACCTGCTTGCCCGCGCCCGCACGCTCGAAGAGCAGGTCCACGCGCGCGCTGGCCACCCGCAGGCCGCGCACCTCCACGCGGTTCAGCCAGCGCGGCAGCGAGGGCCGGCGCACGCGCAGCCGGCGCTCCAGGGCGTCGGGCACGAGGCCGAGCCCGCCCGTCACGAGATACGGGATCGCTCCCGCCGACCAGGCCTGCGGCTGGCAGGCGACGGGGTAGGGGACCGGCGTCGCGAACTCGGTCCGGGAGAAGCCCGCGAAGAGCTCGGGGAGGCGGTAGCCCTCCGCGTTGGAGGCCGCCTCCAGCAGCGCCTCGAAGATGCGGGCGAAATCGTCGTCGAAGCCGTACTTGCGCAGGCCGAACGCGATCATCGCCGTGTCGTGCGGCCAGACCGTGCCGAGGTGGTAGCCGACCGGGTTGTAGCCCGCCTCGCCCTGGGCGAGCGTGCGGATGCCCCAGCCGGAGAACATCGCGTCCGACATCAGCGCGTCGCGGACCGCCTGCGCGCGCTCCTGCGGCAGCGCGAGCCCCCACAGCAGGTGGCCCTGGTTGGACGCGAGCGCCTCGCTCACGCGCCCGTCGGCGCCGAAGCCCATCGAGTAGTAGCCGCGCCCTGGCAGCCAGAAGCGCTCCAGCCGGTCGCGCAGCGCGACCGACTCGGCGAGCAGCGCCTGCGCGCGCGCCTCGTCGCCGTCGAGTCCGAACAGCCGTGCCAGGCGGCGCTTGGCGCGCACCGCGTAGGCCTGCGGCTCGATGAGCGCCACGGGCGGCTCCAGCGGCGTGGCGTGCTCGTCGAACACGCCCTCGTCGGAGTCCTTCCAGCCCTGGTTGCGCAGGCCGGTCTGCGCGCGCTGGCGGTACTCGAGCAGCCCGTCGCCGTCGCGATCGCCCGGGCCGTCGATCCAGCCCAGCATCGCGTCGACCTCGCCGCGCAGCTCGCGGAACAGCGAGAGGTCGCCGCTCCAGTCCGCGTGCTCGCACAGCAGGCACAGGAAGAGCGGCGTGGCGTCGACCGTGCCGTAATAGCGGGCGAGGGGCGAGAGGCCCAGGCGCGCGACCTCCCCGGAGCGCAGCTCGTGCAGCACCTTGCCCGGCTCCTCGTCGTGCGTCGCGTCGTCGCGGGTGCCGATCAGCCCGGCGAGCACGCGCAGCGTCTGGGCGGCCATCGGCGGGTCGAAGGCCAGCATCTGCGTCGCGGTGATCAGCGAGTCGCGGCCGAACAGCGTCGCGTACCACGGCACGCCGGCGGCGTAGTAGCCGTCGGCGCCGAGCCGCGAGTGCAGCATGCGCACGTCGAGCAGCGAGCGGCGCAGCACGCGGTTGAAGAGCTCGTCGTCGGTCTCCACCGTCGTGCGCTCCTGCAGCCACGCGTCGGGCGTGCGGCGCGCGCGGCGCAGGCGCAGCGCCGGATCGGACGGGGCGGGCGCCGGCTCGTCGCCCTCGTACAGCGCGTAGTGCAGCATGATCGTCTCGGCGCCTCCCGGCGGCAGGGAGAGCGCGAAGCGCAGCGCACCCGGCTGCTCGCCCGGCTCGCACACGCGGTCGGCCCGGATCGTGGTCGAGCGGTGGCGGCCGTCGCGGCCGTGCACGGCGAAGCGCACGCCCCGCGCCAGCCGTTCGACCGTCACCCCGGCGCCGCGGCCGGCCTCGACGATGCCGCGGATCGCGAGCATCGGCTCGAAGTCGGCCGCGAGCAAGAGGTCGAGGTCGAGGTAGAGCGGCTCGCGGTCATACGAATGCACGAGCACCGTCTCCTGGAGCTCGCAGTCGCCCGTGACGTAGCGCTCGAGCCGGATCTGCATGCTCTGGAGCGGGAGCACGCGGCCGCCGGGCAGCGGCATCGCCGGGTTGGTCAGCTCGTGCACGGACTCCGAGCCCGGCGCGGCCGACGCGATCAGCAGCCGGGGGCGCACGCCGTTGACCCGCAGCTCGTGGCCGGAGAGGAACCGGCAGTCGTCGGAGTACACGCCGAGGGGGTGCGAGCCGTCCACCGGCAGCGAGCCGTCGCGCTGGGAGACGACGAAGACGTTCTCCTCCTTGATCACGATCGTCTCGGCCAGGTTGACGAGCGCGCCGGGCGGCGGCTCGGCCTGCTCGGCCGGTGGATGGCCGGCGCCGGCGGCCGTGGCGTGAGCTTCGAGGGGCATCGGTCGCCAGTGCCCGTTCTGACGGGATGCATGCGGTCCACTGCGACCCGGGTAGTCCGGTCGGCATCGGCACGACCGGCGAACCCCTCGCCGGAGGACTTCGGAGGTAGACATCCCATGACGCCGCTGGACGGCCACCGCCCGTTGCGCATCGCCATGCTCGCGCCCCCCTGGATCCCGGTCCCGGCTCCGGGCTACGGCGGGATCGAGGAGGTCGTTCGCCTGCTCTGCGACGGGCTGAGCGTACACGGCCACGAGGTGACGCTCTACGCGCCGCCCGGCTCGTCGTCGCGCGCGAGCGTCGTCACGCTGCTGGACGAGACGCACCCGGACGACATCCAGATCGCGCAGTTCGAGGCCGACCACGTGGCGCGCGCGTTCGGCGCGATCGACGCGGCGGCCGAGCAGGGCGCGCCGTTCGACGTGATCCACGACCACGTCGGGCACACCGCGCTGGCGATGGCGGACCGCGTCGGCGCGCCGCTGGTCCACACGCTGCACGGCCCGTTCACCGACGACGCGCGGCGCTTCTACGCCGAGCACGGCGCCAAGGCGTGCATCGTCGCGATCTCGCAGGCGCAGCTCGACGACGCGCCGCCGGAGATGGGCGGCGGGCGCGTGGTGCACAACCCGATCGACTGCGCCGAGTGGCCCTACCGCGAGGACAAGGACGACTTCCTGCTGTGGATCGGCCGCATGTCGCCCGACAAGGGACCGCAGCGGGCGATCGCCGCGGCGCGCGAGGCCGGCGCGCCGCTGGTGCTGGCCGGGCCGGTCCAGCCGGGCCAGGAGGCGTTCTTCGCGCAGGAGGTCGAGCCCCAGCTCGGCCGCGACGGGATCGAGTACGTCGGCGAGGCCGACGCCACGCGCAAGCGCGAACTCTACCAGCGCGCACGGGCGCTGCTGATGCCGATCCGCTGGCCCGAGCCGTTCGGGCTGGTCATGGTCGAGGCGCTCGCATGCGGCACGCCCGTCATTGCGTTCACGGAGGGCTCGGCGCCCGAGATCGTCGAGGACGGGCGGACCGGGTTCGTGGTCGACGACGAGCACGCGATGGCGCGCGCGGTGGAACGCCTCGACGCTATCGACCCGGCTGCATGCCGCGCGGCCTGCGAGGAGCGCTTCGGGCTCGCCGCGGTGGTCGAGGGCTACGAGGGCGCCTATCGCGCCGCGATGGACGCGCGGACCGCTCGCGTCTGATCGAGGTGCCGTCGGCCGCTAGCTAGCCCGGCGCCGCGGTCGACGCGCGGACGACCAGCCGCGGCTCCGACAGCCGCGCGCGCGGGAGCTCCTCGCCGCCGATCGCGACCAGGAGCGCGGCAGCCGCGACGGCGCCGAACTCGGCGTAGTCGACCCGGACGGAGGTCAGCGGCGGGGCGGCGAGCGCCGCCAGCGCGGAGTCGTCGAAGCCCGTCACCGACAGGTCCTCCGGCACCCGGCGGCCCTGCGCGCGCGCCGCCGCCACCAGCGACAGCGCGAGCACGTCGCTCGTGGCCGCCACCGCGGTCGCGCCGGTCGCGAGCGCGCGCGCCGCCGCCGCCCCCGGCAGCGCCCGGCTCGGCATGTACGATCTGATACGGCTCGCACCCCCCCGAGGCGAAGGCGTCGCGCCAGTGCTCCGCCCGGAACCGCACGTA
>JBPCNM010000273.1:0-10655 GCA_051001255.1 Solirubrobacteraceae bacterium | reverse complement strand
GGAGCACGTCGCGCTCTCGGGCCGCATCCCGCAGATCTCCGTGATCTGCGGGGCGTCGGCCGGCGGCGGCTCCTACTCGCCCGCGCTCACCGACTTCGTGGTGATGACCGAGCGCGGCAACATGTTCCTCACCGGCCCCGCGGTCGTCAAGGAGGTCATGGGCGAGGACGTGAGCGCCGCCGAGCTCGGCGGCCCGAAGGTCCACGACCGCAACGGCGTCGCCCACTTCGTCGCCCCCACCGACCGCGACGCCGCGATACTCGTGCGCGACCTGCTCGACCACCTGCCCTCCCACGCGGGCGCCACGGTGCCGGTCTGGCGCACGTCGGACCCGCCGGGCTATGACCCGGGCGACCCGGTGCCGGCCTCGGACCGCATGGTCTACGACGTCCGCGACGTGGTGCGCGGCACGGTCGACGGCGGCCGACTCCTGGAGTGGAGCGCGCGCTGGGCGCGCAACATGGTCACCGGCTTCGCCCGCCTGGACGGCAAGCCGGTCGGGATCGTCGCCAACCAGCCGAGGTTCATGGGCGGCGTGCTGGACTCCGACTCGGCCACGAAGGCGGCGAAGTTCGTGCGCACCTGCAACGCGTTCGGGATCCCGCTGCTCGTGTTCGTCGACACGCCCGGCTTCATGCCCGGCACCAAGCAGGAGAAGGGCGGCGTGATCCGCCACGGCGCCAAGCTCGTCCACGCCTTCGCCGAGGCCAGCGTGCCCAAGGTGACGATCGTGCTGCGCAAGGCGTTCGGCGGCGCGTTCATCGCCATGAACTCGCGTGACCTCGGCGCGGACTACGTGTTCGCGTGGCCGCAGGCGACGCTCGGCGTGATGGGCGCCAAGCAGGCCGTGGGGATCGTCAAGCGGCGCGACATCGCCGCCGCCGAGGATCCCGACGCCGCGCGCGACGCCTACGCGGAGCAGTACACCGACGAGCACCTGACCTCCTCCGTCGCGGCCGCCGAGGGCTACGTGGACGAGATCGTGCCGCCGGCCGACACGCGCCGGCGCCTGACGGAGGCGCTGCGTACGCTGGAAGCCGTGGCGCACCCGGCCCACGGCGTGCGGAACATCCCCCTATGAGGCGCGGCTCGTCCCGGCACGGGCATGCGGAGCGGACTCTGTGATGGGTCTCCTCGACGGCAAGAAGCTCCTGCTCACGGGCGTCATCACGCGCGACTCGATCGCGTGGGAGGTCGCCCGCCAGGCGCAGGAGCACGGCGCGGACGTGGTGCTGACCGGCTTCGGCCGCGCGAAGCGCCTGACCGATCGGGCGGCCAAGCAGCTCCCGACGGCGCCCGACGTGCTCGAGCTCGACGTCAACAAGCCCGAGGACCTCGGGGCGGTGGCCGCCGAGCTGCGCGAGCGCTGGGGCCGCGTCGACGGCGTGCTGCACGCGATCGCCTTCGCGCCCGAGGACGCGCTCGGCGGGCGCTTCCTCACCACGCCGGCCGAGAGCGCGATCATGGCGTTCCAGACGAGCGCGTTCTCGTTCAAGGCGCTCGCCGTCGCGCTGGCCGACCTCTACCCCGCGGAGGGCGCGAGCGTCGTCGGGATGGACTTCGACGCGTCCGTCGCCTGGCCGGTGTACGACTGGATGGGCGTGGCCAAGGCGGCGCTCGAGGCGACGTCGCGTTACCTCGCGCGCGACCTCGGCCCGCGCGGCGTCCGCGTGAACCTCGTCAGCGCCGGCCCGATCGGCACGGTCGCTGCACGCGGCATCCCCGGCTTCTCACAGCTCGCCGGCGCGTGGGAGAAGGGCGCGCCGCTGAAGTGGGACACCGAGGACGCGGGCCCCGTCGCCGGCGCGGTCTGCTTCCTGCTCTCCGACCTCGCGCGCGGGGTCACCGCGGAGATCCTGCACGTCGACGGCGGCTTCCACGCGATGGGCGTGCCACTCGAAGGGATGGAGGGCACGGCCGAGCGCCCGCTCGAGGAGGCGCCCGCGTGACCGCGCACTCGCGGATCCTCCTCACGGGAGCGACGGGCTTCCTCGGCATGGAGGTGCTCGCGCGGCTGCTCGAGCGCACCGACCGCGAGGTGCTGTGCCTGGTGCGCGCGTCCGACGCGGCCGCCGCGGAGGAGCGGCTGGACGCGGTGCTCGCGACGCTCTATCGCGACGCGTCGCCGTACCGCCCGCGGGTGCGCGCGCTGCCCGGCGACCTGACCGCCCGGATCGTCGCGCCGGACGGCGAGATCGACGTGGTATGCCACTGCGCGGCCTCGATCGCGTTCGACCTCCCGCTCGACGAGGCGCGCGCGATCAACGTCGAGGGCACGCGCGCGATGCTCGGGCTCGCCCGTGCGGTGGGCGCCCGGCGCTTCGTGCACGTGTCCACCGCCTACGTCGCTGGGACGCACTCCGGCGTGTTCACCGAGGAGATGCTCGGCAGCGAGTTCCGCAACACGTATGAGCAGACCAAGTGCGAGGCCGAGCGCATCGTCGGCGCGGTCTCCGGGATGGAGGTCGCGATCGCCCGCCCGAGCATCGTCATGGGCGAGTCCGACACCGGCTGGACCCCGGCGTTCAACGTCCTGTACTGGCCGCTGCGCGCGTTCGCCCGCGGCCTGTTCGACCAGGTCCCCGCCAAGCCGGACGGCCGCGTGGACGTCGTGCCGGTCGACTACGTCGCCGACGGCATCGCGAAGCTGATCGAGAACGACGCGACGGGGACCTTCAACCTCGTCTGCGGCGCGGACGCGACGACCGTCGACGAGCTGTCTGAGCTGGCCTGCTCGCACTTCGACCGGCCACGCCCGCCGTACGCGCAGAGCGGCGCGTTCGGCGACGCGGCCGCCGTCGAGCACGGCGCGGTCTACATCCCGTATTTCGACATGGACGTGGTCTTCGACGATACGCGCACGCGCGCGCTGCTCGGGCTGCAGGCGCCGAACGTCCGCACCTACTTCGACACGCTGATGGACTACGCCGACCTCGCGAAGTGGGGCAAGCGGGGCAGCTCGCGCGAGGAAGCCCGCGCGGCGGCAACGGTGGCGTAACTCCGCGCGCGCCCGGACGGGCGCCGAGCCGCTACTCGCCCACCACCTCGACACCACGCCGGAACGCGACGTGGTCGCGGATGCGCCGCGCCGGCCGCCACGGCTTGCAGTACACCCACGCGGCGTCCGGATTGCGCTCGCCGCCCGCCTCCACGTGGTAGTAGGACGCCTTCCCCTTCCAGGGACACCACGACGTGCGATCGCTCTCGAGGAGGTGCTCGCGCGCCAGCGATTGCGGCGGGAAGTAGTGGTTCCCCTCGACGACGACCGTGTGGTCGCTCTCGGCCAGCACCGTGCCGTTCCAGATCGCCTTCATGCCGATGTCCTACCCGTCAGGTCGACCTCCAGAGCGGAGTGATCGCTGAGGCCCTCCTCGCGCCAGGCGTGGTGATACGCGGACGCGAGCGGCTCGAGCTCGTCCGAGCAGAAGACGTGGTCGAGCCGCCAGCCGCCGCCGTGACCGGCGATCCGGCGGAAGGTCCAGCTCGGCTCGCGCGCGCCGTAGCCGTGCAGCGCGCGGAACGCGTCCGCGAAGCCCAGCTCGCGCAGCCCGGGCACGACGCTCGTCTCCGCCTCGTCCCAGAACCCCGCGCGCTCGGGCCGCAGCCTGCCGCGGCCGTCGCGCGCGAACGACCAGACCGTGCCGTCGGGCTGCTCGCGGCGCGGGGTGTTGAGGTCGCCGCACAGCACCCGGGCGCCGGCGCGCTGCGCCAGCCCGGCGCGCACCGCCGCGAGGGTCCGCGGCTTGATCTCGCCGTTCGCCGCGTTTGGCACGTGGACGGTGTGGACCTCGACGCCCGCCACCCGGGCGGCGAGCGCCGTCTCGGCCCACGGGATCCCCGGGGGGCCCGCCAGCGGCTCCAGCGCCTCGCGCGCGGCGAGCAGGACGCCGGTGCGCCGCGGTCCGGCCGGCGACCGGGCGGGGTCGGCTCGGGTGAGCGTGCAGAGCACGTCGGCCAATCCGAGCGTCGCGCAGGCGGCCTCCCACAGCGGCCACGTCCGCACGGTGACCTCCTGCAGCGCGACCACGTCGGGCTCGCGCTCTGCGATCGCCGCGGCCTGCGCCGCGAGCGCCTGCACACGCCGCGCGACGTTCCAGGTGATCAGGCGGAGCACGCGCGGGTGACCCGGGGCCGCACCCGACGGCCTTCGGTGGTCAGCGACATGGATCGCCGCTATCCTCGCCCGGTCGCGCGCCTCGTGCCTCCGCGAGCACTGAAGCCGCGCTTGGCGTTCGAACGCTGACAAGCAACACGGCCGCGAGCCGACTTGGTGCGAACTTCGTCGTGTCGGGTGCGTTCGAGCAACCAGCAGGAACGGTTCGTCGAAGTACGATGCCCCAAGAATTGGATGTTCGGTAGTAGCTCCCCGCCCCAGCCGCGCGGGAGCCAGGATCAAGACGGGAGACTTGCGCAGCGTGGTGACCACGGATGGGACAGATCGCGAAGACGTTGCGGAGGCCACGGACCGCCGCACCGGCGAGGAGCGACGCGCCGCCCGGCGCTTCGCGCGGCCGGGGACCCGGGCCGTCCGGCGCACGTGGCCGATCACCGAGGGGAGCGCGGGGCGTGCGACGTCGGCGCGCGATTGGCGCTACCGATGGATGCTGCGCGGCGTGGACGCGGTCGTCGCCGTCATCGTCACCCTGGTCGTCCTCCCCGCCGCCGCCGACGGGGCGCATCCGCTGACGGCGCTCGTCGCGGTGCCCCTGATCGTGGTGCTGAGCAAGGTCATCGGGCTCTACGACCGCGACGAGCTCGTGCTCAACAAGACGACGCTCGACGAGGCGCCGCGGCTGCTGGAGGCGGCGGCCCTGTTCACGTCGCTGTTGTGGCTGCTCCACGATGGGGCCACGTCGGTCGAGCTCGACGCCACCGACGTCATGCTCACCTGGACCGCGACCTTCGCCCTGCTGCTGCTCGGTCGGGTCGCCGGGCGTGCGCAGGTCCGCCGGGCGACCGCCCGGGAGCGCTGCCTGGTGGTCGGCGAGCACGCGAGCATCGAGGCGATCCGCCAGAAGCTCGCCGCCGGCGGGGTGAACGCCGAGGTGGTGGCCGCCCTGCCGCTCGACCGCCACACGGCGTCTGGAGGCGCCGACCTCGCTAAGGACTTCAGGGTGCTGGTCCGCGGCCACGACGTGCACCGCGCGATCCTCGCGCCGAGCTCCGCGTCCACGGACACGCTCGACCTCATTCGCATCGCCAAGCATGCCGGCGTGCGGGTCAGCGTCGTCCCGAGAATGCTCGAGGTCGTCGGCTCGTCGGTCGAGTTCGATCACCTTCACGGTCTCACGATGCTTGGCGTACGGCGCTTTGGCCTGTCGCGCTCGTCGCACCTGCTCAAGCGTGGCTTCGACGTCATCGGCGCTTCGATAATGCTGACGTTCTCCGCACCGGTCATGCTCGCGATCATGGCGGCCATCCGGCTCGACACCCCCGGTCCGGTGTTCTTCCGCCAGACACGCGTGGGCAAGGACGGCACGCGCTTTCAGATGCTCAAATTCCGCTCGATGGTCGAGGACGCGGAGGCGCAGAAGGACACGCTGCGTCATCTCAACGAGTCCAACGGGCTCTTCAAGATCGAGGCCGATCCGCGCATCACGAGGGTCGGCCGCTTCCTGCGCCGCACGTCGCTCGACGAGCTGGCGCAGCTGCTGAACGTCTGGCGCGGTGAGATGAGCCTCGTGGGCCCCCGGCCGTTGGTGGTCGACGAGGACGCCCAGGTGCTCGGCTTCGGCCGTCATCGCCTGCACCTGACCCCCGGGATGACCGGGCACTGGCAGATCCTCGGTTCGGCGCGCATCCCGATGCAGGAGATGATCGGCATCGACTACCTCTACGTCGCGAACTGGTCGCTCTGGAGCGACATCAAGATCATGCTGCGCACCATCCCGTACATGTTCGCCAGCCGCGGCATGTAAGGATTCGGTTGGCGCGTGTCGTAATATTGTCCAATCCGTGACGCGCGCGCTCTCGGCGCCTCGGATCCGTGCCGATGCTCAAACCTATGACCGGCTGGACACTCCTCCTCGTCGCTGGCGCCGCCATCTGGATCATCACCCTCGGGCTGGTCTGGCTGCTGTGCGTCGCAGCGGCAAGGGCTGATGGGAAGGCCGTCGCTCCCGACGTCTTCTCGGGGGCGACCGACGTGCGGCCGGTGTGGGCGGCGAGCCGGTAAGCAGTCAGGCGACCGCGCCGGCGCGGCTGCTGGAAACGAGCGCCTCGACCGACGTGCCGAATCGTTCCCGGTCGCCCCGCCGCCGATTCGCCATGCGCGCCGTGCGGTGGCACCTCGCGCTGCCCGCTCTGCTGACCGCCGGGCTCGCGTTTCGCGCGGGTGGCTTCTTCGCCGGCACCACCGCGATGCTCGCCGTCGCGCTGGCGCTGGCCTTGCTGGTTCGCGTCACGGTCGGCCGGACGCCGTTCGCGGGATGGAGCCCCGCCGTGGCGGTGGTCGCGGGCGCGCTCGCGCTCCTGGGCGTCTGGACCCTCCTGTCGTCGATCTGGTCGGACGCGCCGTTCCGCGCCCTCTCGGAATTCGACCGGGTGCTCGCCTACGTCCTCGTGCTCGCGCTGATGGGCTCGTTCGCCACGCGCGCCGGCGATCTCGACCGGGTGCTGCGCGCGCTCGGCCTCGTCATCTGGGCCGTTGCGACAGCCGCTCTGCTGACGCGGTTGGCGCCGGACGTGTTTCCCGCGGCCGCGGGCAAGGCGCCGGCCAGGCTTGCCTTCCCGGTCACCTACTGGAACTCGCTCGGCGTGCTGTGCGGCGTCGGGCTGACCTTCGTGCTGCACTGCTTGGCCGGTGCCCGCCAAGGGCCTGCGGTGCGCGTACTCGCCGCCGGTGCGGCGCCTGTCCTTGCCGCATCGCTCTACTTCACGTTCTCGCGCGGCGGGATCGCCGCTGCCGCCCTGGGGTGCCTGGCGTACGTCGTGCTCGCGCACCCTCGCCGGCTTCCCATCGCGCTCCTCGCAGCCGGCGTGCCGACGGTGGTGGCGGTGCGCACCGTCTACGGCGCCGAGCGGCTCGCCACCAAGGACTTCGCCGCGGCCACCGCGGACGGGCATCGTGTCCTCATGGTGGTCGGGGCGTGCAGCGTGGCCGCCATGGCGCTGCGGGCGCTGGGCGTCCTCGTCGATCGGCGCCTGGATGCGGTCACCTTGCCGCCGCGGATGCGCCTCGCGGCGCTGGGGACGCTTGCCGGCGTGGTCCTCGCGGCGACCGTCTTCGCAGGGGTCGCGACGGCTCTGCCCGAACGCCTGGAAGAGCAGCGCGCGGCGTTCGTGCGCACGGGCCCGATCAACGAGGCGGAGGACCAGCGCGGCCGGCTCGGGCAGGTCGGCGCGAACGGACGGATCGAGCACTGGCGCGTCTCGCTCCGGGCGTTTGCGGACCATCCGCTGGTGGGCACCGGCGCGGGTACGTACCGCCTGGAATGGGAACGCGAGCGGGAGACGGAGTTCAGCGTCGTCGACGGTCACTCGCTGTACTTCGAGGTCTTGGGCGAGCTCGGCTGGCCCGGTCTGGTGGCGGTCGCCCTAGCGCTGCTGGTTCCGCTCGTCGTCGCCGCCCGGCGGCTGGGAGGCGCGGAGCGCCATGCCCACGGCGCGTTCCTGGCTGCGGCGCTTGCGCTGCTGGTCCACGCGGGTGTCGACTGGGACTGGGAGATGCCCGCCGTGTTCCTGTGGCTGCCGGCGACGGCGGGCGTCGTCTGCGCGGCCCGTGCGCGTGACGATCGGACCGAACGCGCGGGGCCCGGGCGGCTGCCGCGCATCCTGGCGGGGCTGGGCTGCCTCGTCGTCGCGCTGGGCCCTGCCTCGCTGGCGATCTCGCAGCGGGCGCTCGATCGCGCGACCGCCGACTTCCGCGCCGGTGACTGCGCCGGCGCAGTCGACGCTGCGCTCGACAGCTTGGAAGCGCTCCGTGCTCGTCCCGAGCCGTTCGAGCTGCTGGGGTACTGCAACCTGCGCGCGGGGCGCTCGGGGCTGGCGCTCGCCGCCATGCGAGCGGCGCGCGATCGCGACCCCCACGACTGGCAGTACGCGTATGGCACCGCCGTCGCACAGGCCTTCGCGGGCGAGGATCCACGGGCGAGCGCGGCGCGTGCGCTGCAGCTCAATCCACTCGATGCTCGCGCGCGTGAACTGGACGCGGCACTGCGACGCGGCGACCCGAGGCGCTGGCCTCGAATCGCCGCGAACGCGAGCATTCCCTACCAGTGAGCGGTCAGCGCTGGCGGCGGGTCGTGCGCTGCATGACCAGCCCGCCCGTCAGGAGCGCGACGCCGAGCAACAGCACGGGGATCGCCGCGAATCCGGTGAACGGCAACTGGCCATCGCTGCTGCTCGCTTGGACGCCGGCGACCACCTGACGCTCCGGCTGGACCTCGGTGCCCGCGCTCGGCGCGCTGTCGCTGTCCGGGAGCACCTGGTTGTCGTCAGGCGTGCTCTCGTCGGTCGGCTGCGTCTCCTGGCCGGGCGCCTGCTCGGCGGGCGGGACGGGAGCCGCCGTGACCGGCGGGGGCGTGGTCTCGGGATACTGCGCGACGGCCGCCTGGTCGTTGTCCGCCAAGCCGGAGATCGCGAGGCTGGCTCCGCCCGTGCTGAAGAGCATGCCGAGCACGAGGGTGGCGAGGATGAGGGCGCGGGAGCGCGTCGGCCGCTTCGCGCTCCGGGCCCGGACGCGCCGCTCGATCGCGTCGAGTTCCAATGCGGTGGCCGTCGGGCGCTCTGCTTGCAGGCGCTCGACGACGCCGTCGAGATCTTCGTGATGGTGAGTCATGACAACCTGATACGAACTTCGGCCCCGGTTCCCGACTGACGATGCGCAACGATGATGTCGAGCGGCTCTACGCCGCCGAAGCGCCGGGGCTGTTCAGCTTCCTGGCCTACCGCACCGGGGACCGGATGCTCGCGCAGGATCTGCTCGCGGACGCGTTCGAGCGCGCCCTGCGCGGTCGCGGGCGCTTCGATCATCGTCGCGGCTCGGAAAAGACGTGGCTCTACGCCATCGCGCTCAACGTGCTGCGCGACCACGTGCGGCGAGCGGCCGCCGAGGCCCGGGCGACCGGTCGCGTGGGCACCGCCTCGGAGGCGCTGGTCGACGCTGGGATCCAGGCCGTCGGCGACCGCGACGAGCTGGCGCGCGCGCTCGGCACGCTGAGCGCGGAGGAGCGCGAGGCCATCGCCCTGCGATTCGGCGCGGAGCTCACGATGCCCGAGATGGCGGTTGCGCTCGGCGAGAAGCTGACCACGGTGGAGGGTCGCGTCTACCGCGCGCTGCGCAAGCTGCGCGCCGAGCTCGAGTGAGCCGGCGGCGATCGCGCGTGCGAAGGCGCTATCCTTCGTCGCCGACCTCGCGCCGGGTGCGGGGTTTTCCTTTGCCCGGCGCCGTCTATTTCGATCCCCCTTGTGACGGAGCGCCGCAAGTATGGCCCGCGGAGACGTCCGGATCGCCGTCACCCTCGCGTGCGAGGAGTGCAAGCGCCGGAACTACCAGACCAACAAGTCCAAGCGCAACAACCCCGACCGCATCGGGCTGCGCAAGTACTGCAAGTGGTGCCGGCAGCACACCGGGCACCGCGAAACGCGCTAGCGGGAGCACGTTGTGGCCCGGGATCGTGAGCGCGCCAGGCGGCGTCGCGCGGAGCGCAAGGAAGGCGATGCCGTCGACTCGCCCCTGGGCGAGGGCACGGCCGCTCCCGATCCGCTGCGCAACGCGTCCCCCGACGTCGACGAGGCGCGCCTGGCCGAGGCCGGCGCCGTGCATCCCGACGCCGGCGACGATCTCGGCGCCGACATCTTCCCCGACGAGCTCCAGGACGACCGCGACCGCGCGCCCGACGCCGTCCAGGGCGACGCCGTCTCGGCCCGCGACCGCGCGCACACCGAGCATCCACGGCGCAAGCGCGGGCGCGTCGTCAGCTTCATCGGGCACTGCATCGACGAGCTGCGTCGCGTCCAGTGGCCCAACCGCCGGCAGGTGGGCCAGGCGACGGCCGTCGTCCTCGGCTTCGTCGTGGTGGCGGGCGGCTATCTCGGCCTGCTCGACGCGCTCTGGCAGCCGCTCATCGAAGCCATCCTCTAAGACCGAAGAGCTCTGAATCCCATGTTCCGCTGGTATGTCATCAACACCTATTCCGGGCACGAGAAGAAGGTCAAGCAGAACCTCGAGCACCGCGTCTCGTCGCTCAACCAGACCCGCTCCGTGCGGCAGGTCGTCGTCCCGACCGAGACCGTGCAGGAGATGAAGGACAACCAGAAGATCTCCGTGGAGAAGCGCACCATGCCCGGCTACGTGCTGGTGAACATGGACCTCAACGAGGACTCCTGGCAGGTCGTCAAGGGCACGCCGGGCGTGACCGGCTTCGTCGGCGCGTCCAACGAGCCGATCCCGCTCACCCAGGCGGAGGTCGACCGGCTGCTGCACCGCGAGGTCGCCGTCCGCGCGCCGTCGCGCGCGCAGTTCTCGATCGGCGAGTCCGTCAAGGTCATCTCCGGGCCGCTGTCGGACTTCTCCGGCGAGATCTCCGAGATCAACGAAGATGCCGCCAAGCTCAAGGTCCTCGTGTCCATCTTCGGCCGGGAGACCCCGGTCGAGGTCGGCTACGATCAGGTCAAGAAGATCTAAGCCATGGCAAAAAAGATCCTGACAACCA
>JBPCNM010000272.1:0-4608 GCA_051001255.1 Solirubrobacteraceae bacterium | reverse complement strand
GCGCGGAGCTGGCTGGGTGCGAGCGCCGCGCTCCACGGCTCGCGCGCCGGCTGCGGAAGCGGCGTGTGGCGGCGAGCGCCACGGACGCGCACGGCGGTGGTCATCGGCGATCTCCCTTCATGGCTCGGCCGCGACGCTACGCGACGGCGGCCCGCAGGACGTGACCGTCGCGTGACCGGGAGCAAGCCGAGCCCCCGGTTTCGAGCTGGCTTCCTTATCCGCCGCGGCGGCCGTCGGCACCATCCTGCAACGATGACCTTCGCCAAGGACCGGAACCATGCGTGACGAGAGCGTGTCCATGCACAAGCTGGTGGAGAAGACCCGTCGCAGGCACGAAGACATCGCCGAGGACCGCCGCCTCGGCGAGGGCCGCCTCGGCGACGACGAGCTGCTGGGCCTGCTGCTCGTGCCGTACCCGACCGCGCTCGGCCAGCGTGATTGGTCGTTCTCCCTGCCGAGGGATCACCAGGCGGCAGCACGCTGGAAGGCACCCGCGCTAGGGCGCGGCCGGGCCGAGCGGGCGCCGCTTGGCCACCATCCACGCCCGGTAGCCCTCGTGTCGCTTCGTCTCGAATACGGTCTCCGTGCACAGCTGCACCGGCACCGGCCCTTCCTCGACGACGGGCTGGCACGGTAAGAACGCGTCGACGTCGGGGTTCTTCCAGGTCGCGACGTCGGTGAGTAGAACGCGCTCGTAGCGCTCGCCGAACACGGTGAGGTTCACGACGCCGGGCAACGCGGCCGACGGTGACAGCACGCCGCGAAAACCGGCGACGCGCAACTCGTCAGCCAGGCTCTGGCTCGCCGCGTGCTCACCGACGGCGACGGCCGGGTCCAGGCCGCACATGTCGTAGCGGTCAAAGCTCGACAGGTCCGCGACACGTGTCTCGCGCACGAACACCAGCCACATGTTACGCCGCATCTCACGCGCCTGCGCGGGGGAGCGCAGGCCGTAATACCGCGCGCATTCCGCCCAGGCGCCGAGCGGGGAAAGCGCGAGGTACTGCGCGTAGCCTTCACCCCTGCGATGCCAGCGGCCGGCCTCCTGGTCGGGAGCCGGCACGCCGGCGTTGTGATGAAGCGGTGGCCATTCGGGGGAGACCTGTCGGAAGCAGAGCCACTCACCGGGGACCGCCTTGGGCTTAGCCCGCCAGCTGGCCACGGCCGCCGCGCGCGTAGGTGACCAGTGGTTCCCACGCCCCGCGAACGCTCTCGTCCAGCAGTTGCAGCGGGCTGCGCTCGCCAAGCGCGCCGGCGGCGTTGTCGAACCACATCAGCAGGCCCGTCGGCGTCATCGCATAGCGCAGGTAGGAAACGAGCTGGGCGACGAGCTTGACCCGCTCGACCTTCTGCTTGACGGGCTTGCCCGCCCTCCATGCGCCGACCGTCTTCGTCGACACGCCGAGCAGCCGCGCGATCTCGGTCACGCCGATCGAGTCCAACTGCGCGAACACGTAGCGCGCCGCTTCGTCCGAGTTCTCCAAGGCCGCGTGCTGAAGCCTGCGCTCCATGCGCCGCGCGACGTCGGCCATCTTCATGGCTGCGAGCTGCACCCCGCCGCCCCCGTCGGTGGCCTTGCCATCTTCGTCGATGGCCCGGCGCAGCTCGGTCAAGAAGACGAAGAGCTGGCGTGCCTCGTAGTCCTCGGCGCCCGCGGGCAGGGTATTGGTGAGGTCGAGCACCGCGTCCTCCACCCTGCGATACCAACCCCGGCGCCGCTCGACACGCGCCTTGAGCTTCCCGTCGGCGGGAGGACGCTCATCGATGCCTCGCTCGACGAGGCCCTCGACCAGTTCCGCCTTGGTACGCAGCATCTCGCGTGTCGTCGGGTCCAGCAGCCACGCCGTAGTCATGATGTCCTTCCTTGGGCAATGTCCGTCTTACTTCTGTTGTCGAAGGAAGTGTATCGGACTTTACACCACGAACGTAGACCGTCGCATATCACGCGAGCAGCAGAGGTTTCTCGCGTTTCACTCGCAAGCTACGTCAGCCACTCACATCCTGCTGAGCGGCGACCCGGCGCTACTTGATCGAGTCGTAGACCTTGAACATCGGCATGTACATGGCGATCACGATGAAGCCCGTGATCCCGCCGACGAGGATGATCATCACCGGCTCGAGGATCGACGTGAGCGCCTTCACGGCGGCGGCCACCTCGTCCTCGTAGAAGTCGGCGACCTTGGTGAGCATCGTGTCCAGGTTGCCGGTCTCCTCGCCCACCGCGATCATCTGCGCGACCATCGAGGGGAAGATCGGGGCATCTCGCAGCGGCGCCGCGATCGACCCGCCGGCCTTGACGGACTCGATCACGCTCGCCATCGCGCGGTCGACGACGGTGTTGCCGGCGGTCTGGCCGGTCACCTCGATCGCATGCATGATCGGAACGCCGGCGGAGTAGAGCGCGGAGAACGTGCGCGACCAGCGGGCGAGCGCGATCTTCTGGACCGTGACGCCGATCTTGAACGGGATCCGCAGGCGGAACTGGTCCCATTGGGCGCGACCCCACGGGGAGGCCTTCCACTTCTTGAAGCCGACCACGGCGCCGACGGTGGCCGCGATCAGGATGTACCACTGCCCGGTCACGAACGCCGACGCGCTCACCGTCACCTTGGTGATCATCGGCAGCTCGCCGCCGAAGTCCTTGAAGACATTGACAAACACCGGGACGATGAACGCGATCAGGCCCAGCAGGACGAGCAGGGCGAAGACCAGCACCACGGTCGGGTAGGCCATCGCCGCCTTGACCTGACGGCGCAGCGCGTCGTCCTTCTCGAGCTGGTCGGCGACGCGGTCGAGCGACTCCTCCAGCACGCCGCCGGCCTCACCGGCGCGGACCATGGCCACGTAGAGCGAGCTGAAGACCTTGGGATGCTTCTCCAGGGCGTCGGAGAAGTTCGCGCCGCTCTCGATGTCCCCGCGCACCGCGGCGATCGTGTCGCGCAGCTTGGGGTTCTCGATCTGGTCCTCGAGCACGTAGAACGTGCGCAGGAGCGTCATGCCCGACGAGATCATGGTCGCCAGCTGGCGCGTCATGACCGTGAGCTCGGCCGCCTTGACGCGCTTCGGGCCGAGGGAGATGTCCATCTTGAGGCCGGACTTCTTCTCGTCCAGCGCCATCAGCCGCAGACCGCGGCCCTTGAGCTCGTCGGTGACCGCCTGGCGGTTGATGCCGGCGATCTCGCCCGACTGCGGGGTGCCCGCGAGGTCGACGGCCTTGAACGCGAACGTCGCCATTACGCCGCCATCCCCAGGTCGCCGCCGATCGGCCCGGACTCGACGAGCTTGCGCATCTCGTCGGGGTTAGAGGAGCGCGCCTCGGCGAGCGCCATCGTGATCTTGCCGGCGCGGACCAGGCCCGCCAGCGCGGTGTCCATCGTCTGCATGCCGTGCGCCGCGCCCGTCTGGATGAGCGAGTAGATCTGGTGCGTCTTGCCTTCGCGGATGAGGTTGCGCACGCCGGCGGTCGGCACGAGCACCTCGGCCGCGACGCAACGGCCGGTGCCGTCGGCGGTCGGCACGAGCGTCTGGGTGACGATGCCCTGGAGTCCGATCGCGAGCTGCGCGCGGATCTGCCCCTGCTGCGACGGCGGGAACACGTCGATGATGCGGTCGACCGTCTGCGGCGCGTCCTGGGTGTGCAGCGTGGCGAAGACGAGGTGGCCGGTCTCGGCCGCCGTCAGCGCGGTGCCGATCGTCTCCATGTCGCGCATCTCGCCGACGAGGATCACGTCGGGGTCCTGGCGCAGCGCGGCCTTCAGGGCCATCGAGAAGGACTTCGCGTCACCGCCCACCTCGCGCTGGTTGACGATGCACTTCTTGTGGCGGTGCAGGAACTCGATCGGATCCTCGATCGTCATGATGTGGTCGTCGCGCGTCTCGTTGATCTCGTTGATCAGCGACGCCAGCGTCGTCGACTTGCCCGAGCCGGTCGGACCCGTGACGAGCACGATGCCGCGCGGCTTGCGGGCGAACTCGCGGATCACCGGCGGCAGCCCGAGCTTGGAGATCGGGACGGTCTCGGCCGGGATGAGCCGGAAGGCCGCGCCGATCGTGCCGCGCTGGAAGTAGGAGTTCACGCGGAAGCGGGCGTGGCCCGGGATCGAGTAGGCGAAGTCGATCTGCCAGTCGGTCTCGAGACGTTGCCGCTGCGAGGAGTTGAGGATCGCGTAGACGATCTCTCGCGTGTCGGTCGGGGTGAGCTTCGGCATCCCGTCCACCGGCACCAGCGAGCCGCGCACGCGCAGCATCGGCGGGGCGCCGGCGGTGATGTGGAGGTCCGAGGCCTTCTGCCGGACGACTTCGAGGAGGATTTCGGAGAAGTCGAGGTTCATGCCGATCGATGTATCGGCACCCCGGAGCCGGAGCTGAAGCCCTAGCGGGTGCCGGCGACGCGCGCGATCTCGGCGATCGACGTCAGCCCGCGGCGGACCTTCTCCAGGCCGTCCTCACGCAACCGCATCATGCCCTCGTGGACCGCCGCATGGGCGATCGTCTCGGCGGGCTCGCGGGCCACGGCGAGCGAGCGGATCGTCTCGGAGACCCACATGACCTCGTAGAGGCCGACACGGCCCTTGTAGCCGGATCCGCCGCAGCGCGCGCACCCGACGG
>JBPCNM010000271.1:0-4681 GCA_051001255.1 Solirubrobacteraceae bacterium | reverse complement strand
CCTCGCGACCTTGCGCGCGGAGCAGGCCTACCAGTGGCGGCTCGCCGGCGACCTCGCCGACGCGGTGCGCGCCGCGGGCGGGCCCGATGCCGTGCTCGCCTGCGGCCGCCCGTACGTGGGCCGCCTGCGCGGGCCGCTGATGGCCTACCGGATGGGTGTCGCCAAGCACCTCGTCGAGCCCGACGAGCCGCCGCGCCCACCGGGCGTGATCTTCCGCTCCGCGCTGACCCGCTCCGCACGCCCCGCCCCCGCCGCGCCCGCCCGCTTCGCGGAGATCGCCCGCGCCGGCACCTGGCGCGTGTTCGCGGCGTGCGGCGCAACCTGAAGAAGAGCCCCCCTCTTGGTTGCCGCACCGTGTCTTAGGGTGCCCTAATATGCCCCGCCGTGCCCCGCGCTCTCCTCGCCCTGACCGTCGCCACCGCAGTGCTCGCCCTCGCCGGCTGCGGGCAGGACGACCCGCTCGATGACCTCGAAGGGCCCGCGCCCGCGACCGAGCGGGGCGCCGCGCACCACTTCGACGTCGAGCGGGTCGCCAGCGGGCTCAACCGCCCGGTGTGGGTCGGCGCGGCGCCCGGCGACCCCGGCGCGCTGTGGGCGCTCGAGCAGCCCGGCCGCGTCGTCCGGCTCGGCGGTGAGGAGCGCACGACGCTGCTCGACCTCTCAGACGTTGTCCTCACCGGCGCCGAGCAGGGGCTGCTCGGCATCGCATTCCACCCCGACTTCGCCACCAACCGGCGCCTGTTCCTGCACTGGTCCGACCGCCGCGGCGACACCCGCGTGGCCGAGTTCCGCGCGCGCCGTGACGGCGTGATCGACCCGCGGCCGGTGCGCGCGCTGCTCCACGTCGAGCAGCCGGAGGAGAACCACAACGGCGGGCAGCTCGCGTTCGGCCCCGACGGCCGCCTATACCTCGGCCTCGGCGACGGGGGCGGCGCGTTCGATCCCCGCCGCACCGCGCAGGACCCGCGCGACCTGCTCGGCAAGCTCGTCGCGCTCGACGTCGACGAGCCGTCCCAGCGCTGGGACGTCGTGCTCACCGGCCTGCGCAACCCGTGGCGCTTCTGGTTCGATCCGGCGCTGGGCGAGGTGTGGATCGGCGACGTCGGCCAGGACGAGGTCGAGGAGATCGACCGCGTGGCGCTCGAGCTCGACGAGCCGCCGAAGAACCTCGGCTGGAGCGCGTTCGAGGGCACCGAGCGGATCGCGGGCCACGCGCTGGACACCAGCGGGGAGCTGATCTGGCCGGCCGCGACCTACGAGCACGGCGAGAACGGCTGCTCGGTCACCGGCGGGGTGGTCTACGGCGGTGCCCGGCTGCCCGGCCTGGTCCGGCGCTACGTCTACGGCGACTACTGCAGCGGCATCCTGTGGTCCCTGCGCGGGACGCCGCCGGGCGGCGCGACCGACGTGCGGCGCGAGCAGGCGACGATCCCGCAGCTGACGCACATCGGCACGGACGCGGACGGCGAGCTCGTGTTCGCCTCGGGCGCGGGCGACGTCTACCGCGCGGTGCCGGCCGGCCCATGAGCGGCGGCGAGCGCGGTGATCGGACCGTCGACCCAGACGCGCACATGATCGCCCGGGTGCCAGGCCGGGAAGCCGAGCCGGCGGCTGCGCAGCCGCCGCCCGCTGGGGAGCTCGAGCTCGACGAGCTGATCGTGCCCGTAGAACGAGCGCCCGACGACGACGGCCCGGGCATCGACGTCGCGCGACGGCCGGTGCCCGATCGCCACCGACTCCGGGCGGATCACGAGCTCCACGTCGCCCGCCAGCTCGGCCGCCACCGCGAAGCGCCCGAGCTCGCACTCGGCGAAGCCCTCGCGCGCGGTGCCCGGCACCACGTCCGCGTCACCCAGGAACCCGGCGACCCAGCGGCTGCGCGGGCGCTCGTAGACCTCCTCGGGCGTGCCGACCTGCTCGACCCGTCCGTCGCGCAAGACCGCGACGGTGTCGGCCAGCGAGAGCGCCTCGGACTGGTCGTGCGTGACCAGCAGCGTGCTCGTGCCCGCGGCCCGCAAGATCGCCGCGACCTCCTCGCGCAGCCGCTCGCGCAGGCCGGCGTCCAGGGCGGAGAACGGCTCGTCGAGCAGCACGACCTCCGGGTCGGCGGCGAGCGCCCGCGCCAACGCGACGCGCTGGCGCTCGCCGCCCGAGAGCTCGTGCGGATAGCCCTTCGCGCGGTCGGCGAGCCCGACCAGCGCCAGGCACTCCCCCACGCGGTCGGGATGCGCGGCCCCGAAGCCGACGTTGCCCGCCACGCTGAGGTGCGGGAAGAGCGCGCCCTGCTGGAAGACCATGCCGATCCGGCGCGCCTCCGGCTCGACCCAGACGCCGGGACCCGCGACGGCGCGGCCGGCGATCCGCACGCTGCCGGCGTCGAGCCGCTCGAAGCCGGCGATCATCCGCAGCAGCGTGGTCTTGCCCGAGCCGCTCGGCCCGAGCACGGCGAGGAAGCCGCCGCGCTCCAGGCGCAGGTCCACGCCGTCGACCGCCCGCCGGCCGTCGAACGCGCGCACCAGGCCGTCGGCCTCGATCGAGTGCTCCGCCATCGCGCGCCATTCTGACGGCAGCGGTCTGATTAGGCTACCCTAACGCGCCGGAGGCCCGCCGAACCGATGCTCACCGCCCTGATCCGCCGCCGCGCCCGCCTGCTGCTTGGCGGCGCATTGCTCATCGTCGCCGTGCTGGCGGTCGCCGTCGTCGCGTTCGGCGGCCAGGCCGACGTAGTCGTCTACAACGGCCGCTCGCAGTACGGCGACGAGGCGGCGTTCACCGCGTTCGAGCAGGACACGGGCAAGCGGCTCGAGCTGCGCGGCGGCACCGCACCCGAGCTGTTCGAGCGGCTGCGCAGCGAGGGCTCCGACACGCCCGCCGACCTGCTCGTCACCACCGACCTCGCCAACCTCTGGCGCGCGAAGGCGGCCGGGCTGCTGGAGCCGGTCCGATCGACGACGCTTGCGCGGCAGGTGCCGGAGCCCTACCGCGATCCGGACGGGGCGTGGTACGGGCTGAGCCTGCGCATCCGCACGCCGATGCGCTCCACCGAGCGCGTCGAGGCGGGCAGCGTGAAGTCCTACGAGGACCTGGGCGACCCGCGCTGGAAGGGGCGGCTGTGCCTGCGCACGTCGGGCAACGAGTACAACCAGTCGCTCGTCGCCGACATGCTCGCCAAGCGCGGTCCGGAGCGCACCCGCGCGCTGCTCGAGTCCTGGATGGCCAACGAGCCGCGCATCCTCGGCTCCGACGTCGACGTGCTCGACGCGATCGCCGGCGACCGCTGCGACGTCGGCCTCACCAACCACTACTACCTCGCCCGCGAGCTCGAGGATGACCCGAGCTTCCCGGTCGCGCCCGAATGGCCCGACCAGGACGGCGCCGGCGCGCACACCAACCTGTCGGGCGCGGGCCTCGTCAAGGGCACCGAGCACCGTGACGACGCGCTCGCGCTGCTCGAGCACCTCACCGCCCCGGCGGCGCAGCGCACGATCGCTGCCAACGGCGAGTTCGCGGTCAACGCGGACCTGCCGCCCGCCGAGCACATCCGCGAGTGGGCGAACGTCGAGCTCGACCCCATCGACGTCGAGCAGGCCGGCCGGCTGCTGCCCGACGCGGTCGAGTTGATGCAGGAGGTCGGGTGGTCCTAGCCGCGGGCCGCCCGTCGGCGCCAGCGCCGCGCGTGCGCCGGCCAGCCGGCTGGACCGTCGTCGGCGTGCTGGTCGCCCTGCTCGTCGCCGGCCCGCTGCTCGTTCTGCCCGCGTCGTTCGTCACCGACGCCGGCGCGTTCGACCAGATCGCCGCCGACCTGCTGCCCGAGGCGCTGCGCGCCAGCGCCGTGCTCGCGCTCGGCGTCGGCGCCGGCACGCTCGCGCTGGGCGGCGGGCTCGCCGCGCTCGTCTCCTTCTACGACTTCCCGGGCCGCCGCTGGCTCGACTGGGCGCTCGTGCTACCGCTCGCGATGCCCGCGTACGTGCTCGTGTTCGTCCTGCTCGGCCAGTACGACGCCGACAGCCTGGCGCAGCGCGCCGCGCGCGACGGGCTCGGCGTCCAGCTGCCCGAGGTGCGCTCGACGGGCGGAGCGATCCTGGTGCTCACGCTCGTGCTCTACCCCTACGTCTACGTGCTCGGGCGCAGCGCGTTCCTGGAGCAGTCGCGCGACACGTTCGAGGCAGCGCGCAGCCTCGGGCTCACGCACGCCCGCGCGATCGTCCGGCTCGGGCTGCCGCTCGCCCGCCCGGCGCTGGCCGCCGGCGTCGCGCTGGCGGTGATGGAGGCGCTGGCCGACTTCGGCGCCGTGAACCTCCTCAACTACCGAGCGATGACCGACGCGATCTACCGCGTCTGGTACGGCGCGTTCGACCGCGCCGCCGCGCTGCAGCTCGCCACCGTGCTGGTCAGCCTGACCGTCGCGCTCGTACTGCTGGAGCGCATGTTGCGCGGCCGCGCCCGCTATCACGGGGCGCTGGCGCGCGGGGAGGCGGTGGTGCCGCGGCGGCTGCGCGGGCCGCGCGCGTGGCTTGCCGCCGCCGGCCCGGTGCTGCTGCTCGGGCTGGTGCTGGTCGGCCCGCTGGCGCAGCTCACGGTCTGGTCGGTGCAGTCGCTGGGCGGTGGCGCCGCGGGCTCCGACCTGCTGCGCGCCGCGCTGACGAGCCTCGGCCTCGCCGGCGTCGCCGCGCTGCTGGTC
>JBPCNM010000270.1:0-5808 GCA_051001255.1 Solirubrobacteraceae bacterium | reverse complement strand
CCAAAGTTGTCGAGGAGGAACTCGACGCGCTGCTGCAGCAGCCAGGCTGCATGCCTCGCGCGAGGCGTCCCACCACGGGCGCGCCTGCTGAGTGTCGTGGTGACGGCCATTCCCACAGGCGCCCAACGGAACTGTTGGGCGCAACCGACCGCTTCAGCCGACGCGAAGCGGGGTTCGTGTCAGCCGAGCAGCGCCGCGAGCGCGTGCTCGAGCCCGGCGTCGCCGACCGCGCGGACCTCGAGCGGGAGGCCGATCGCGGCGGCCGCGCGCTCGGCCGCCGCGCGTGCGGCCGGCGTCGGGTGCTGGGCGAGCCACAGCACGCGCGTGTAGGTGCCGAAGTAGGCGTCGCGCAGCTCCGGGTGGCGGTCGAGCCCGAGCTCGCGCAGCACCGTGTGCTCGAACGTACGCGCGAGGAAGTCGGTCAGCACGTAGGTGCCCGGCTCCTCGGCGAGCGCGGCGGGGACGTCCGCGTGCGCGAACACGTTGTAGCAGTGCTCGCCGGCCAGGCGCCGTGTGCCGGTGCGCTCCAGCACGGCGTCCAGCGCGCCGTAAGTGCCGCAGTCGGCGTAGGCGACGGCGACGTGCTCATACTCCGAACCCAAGCGCTCGAGCTCGGCCTCGACGGCGGGCGCGATCCGCTCGGGCCGGTTGTGCAGCAGCGCGGGGACGGGATGCACGTCGACGTCCCACCCCCGCCGGCGCGCGATCTGCCGCACGTGGACGGCGAGCGCCCCGCACGCAACCACAGCGGTGGTCATGGGGACAGTCCCACTTCCGGCGCGCAAGATGTCCCCGACCCGCGCCGGGAGCGGGACTGTCCCCAGTCGCGCTGGGTGGTCACCCCGGGAAGCCGAGCTGGTCGATGAAGCGGTCGTTGAAGTCGGTGCGGCCCGAGAGCTCCACGTAGCGGACCTCGCCGACGATCGCCCGCGCCTCGGCGCGCTCGCGGAGGCTCAGCGCCGCGATCTTGGCTCCCTCCCCCGCGACGTTCCCGGCCGAGACGATCCGCGGCAGCGCCATCCGCGGCACGAGCCCGATGCGAACCGCGCTGGCCGGCGACAGGTACGCGCCGAACGAGCCGGCGAGCAGCACCTGGGCGATGTCGCCGGGCTCGGCGCCCAGCTCGTCGAGCAGGATCTGCCAGCCCGTCGCGATCGACGCCTTGGCGAACTGCAGCTCGCGCACGTCGCGCTGCGAGAGGAACACGGACGCCGCCGGGTCCTCACCGCGCCAGTGCATGACGAACACGCGCTCCTTGCCGATGAAGGTCAGCCGCGGCGCGACGCCGGGCGTGAGCGCCGCGGCGGTCTCGTCGTCCACGAAGCGGCCCGAGTGGTCGAGCAGTCCGGCCCCGACCAGCTCGGCGACGCAGTCGACCAGGCCCGAGCCGCACATGCCCACCGGCTCGACGTCGCCGATCACCTCGAGCGCGACGTCGTCGGCGCCGATCCTGATGCCCTCGATCGCACCGTCGGCCGCGCGCATGCCGCAGCGGATCTGCGCCGCCTCGAACGCGGGGCCCGCCGGCGCGGCGGTCGCGACGACCGCCTCCTGGCTGCCCAGCGCGATCTCCGAGTTCGTGCCGACGTCGATGAACAGCCGCAGCCGCTTGTCGCGCGTCAGGCCCGTGGCGAGCATCCCGGCCACGATGTCCCCGCCGACGTACGCGCCCAGCGAGGGGAAGGCGAACGCGGGGGCGCGCGGGTGCACCGGGACGCCGAAGTCGGACGCGAGCAGCGGCGGCGGGTCGTGCGTGGTGACCACGAACGGCGCCATCGACAGCGGCTCGGGGTCCATCCCGAGCGCGAGCTGGGTCATCGTCACGTTGCCGCACAGCGTGATCTCGTAGACCTCGCCGGGATCGACGCGCGCCTCGGCGCACACCTCCTCGGTGAGCTGCGCCATCGTCTCCTGCGCGCGCAGCTGCAGCGCGTCGAGCGCGCCCTCGTCCATCATCGTGGCCGAGATCCGCGTGATCACGTCGGCGCCGAACGGCTGCTGGCGGTTGAGCATGGACTGCACGGCGGCCGGCGTGCCGGTCTCGAGGTCGAGCAGCGTGGCCACGACGGTGGTCGTGCCGAGGTCGAACGCGATCGCGAAGCGGCGCGCGGTCGTGTCGCCCGGCTCGACGTCGATCAGCAGGTCGTCGGCGACCACGGCGGTGACGTCGAAGCTCGCGTTGCGCAGCACGCGCCCGAGCGTCCGCAGGACGGGCAGCTCGACGCGCGGGGCGAGGTCCTCGAGCGCGTCCAGCACGCGCTGGAAGTCCGAGCGCTGGTCCTCCATGGTCGGCTCCTCGAGCACGACGTGGCGCTTCTGGATGGCCGGGCGCAGGATCACGTGGCGGCCGACGCCGACGAGCGCCGCCTTGGGCCGCGTCTGCAGCGGCGGGACCTCGATCACGAGCTCGCCGCGGGACGGCGCGCGGCAGGCCAGGCGCCAGCCGTCGCGCAGCTCCTCGGTCGTGAACGCGCGCGGGTCGACCGCGGAGATGGGCACGTCGCCCTCGAGCACGCGCACCTTGCACTTCTTGCACGTGCCGTGGCCGCCGCACGTCGAGTCGATCGCGATCCCGTTCCAGCTCGCGGCGTCGAACACCGGCGTGCCGCTGGGCACGCGCACCTCCGCCCCTTCGGGCTCGAACCGGAGCCGTGCACGCTCCGCGCCGTCGGACGGCGCCATGGTCTCGAGCAGCTGAGGCTCGCGCGGCGGCGTCACGTCGCGGGCACGGCCTCCGCCTTACGCGCGCGATGCGTCGCGATCCAGCGCGCGCCCCACGGGTCGTGGCCCAGCAGCAGGTCGGAGGCGCGGACCGAATCGACGCAGACCTTGGCCGTGCTCATGATCGCGCTGGTCAGCCCGGCGTCCATCGCCATCGGCAGGAACCCGGCGTTGAGCGCGTGCCGGTCCGGCAGGCCGAACGAGACGTTGGACGCGCCGAGGGACATGTTCACACCGAGGTTCTCGCGGATCAGCCGGATCGTCTCGAGCGTGATCGTGACCGCCTCGGTGTCGGCGCCGACGGTCATCGCGAGCGGGTCGATCACGATGTCCTCGGGGCCGATGCCGAAGTCGCCGGCGACCCTCACGATCTTCGTGGCGATCTCGAGTCGCTGCTGCGGCGTCTCGGGGATGCCCGTCTCGTCGTTGGCGAGCGCGATCACCGCGGCGCCGTGCTTGGCGACGAGCGGGAGGATCTCCTCGAGCCGGTCGTCCTCGCCGGTGACGGAGTTCACGAGCGGCTTGCCCTCGTAGACGGCCAGGCCGGCCTCGAGCGCCTCGATCACCGAAGAGTCGATGCAGATCGGGGCGTCGGTCGTGTCCTGGACGAGCTTGATCATCTTGGCGAGCAGCTCGGCCTCGTCGACGAGCGGGATGCCCGCGTTGATGTCGAGCACGTCCGCGCCGGCCTCCATCTGCGCCACCGTGTCGACGGTCACCGTCGAGAGGTCGCCCTGCTTGAGCTCCTCGGCGAAGCGCTTGCGCCCGGTGGGGTTGATGCGCTCGCCGATGATGCAGAACGGCTGCTCGGGACCGACGACGACGGTCTTGGACCGCCCCTGAAGAACCGTGTCCATCGTGCTCCTTGACTAGGCGGGGACGGCGCTGCGGCGCTGCTCGAGCAGCTCCTTGGCCTTCTTGACGGCGGAGGAGGCGTCGGCGGAGTACCCGTCGGCGCCGACGGCGTCCGCGTACTCCTGCGTGACCGGCGCGCCGCCGACCATGACGGCGACGTTGTCGCGGATGCCGGCCTTGTTGAGGGCGTTGATGTTCGCCTTGAACATCGGCATCGTCGTGGTCAGGAACGCGGAGAACCCGACGATGTCGGGCTCGTGCTCGTTGATCTGCTCGACGAACCTCTCGGGCGGCACGTTGACGCCGAGGTCGATCACCACGAAGCCCGCGCCCTCGAGCATGATGTTGCAGAGGTTCTTTCCGATGTCGTGCACGTCGCCCTTGACCGTGCCCATGAGGAACTTGCCCATCGGCTTGGCGCCCGATGCGGCCAGCAGCGGGCGCAGGATGTCCAGCGCGCCCTGCATGGCGCGGGCCGCGATCAGCATCTCCGGCACGAAGTAGTCGCCGCGCTCGAAGCGCGCGCCCACCTCCTCCAGCGACGGGATCAGGGCTTCGTAGAGCAGCTTCTCCGGGTCCATCCCGTCGGCGAGGCCCGCTTGGACGCCCTCCTTCACGGCGGGCGCGTTGCCGACCAGCGTCTCCTCGTAGAGGAGCGTGAGGATCTCGTCGTGCGTCATGCGGCGTGGGCTCCCTCGGGACGGTGGCCGAGCTGCTCCCCGAGCGCCCTGGCCTGCTTGATGACAATGGGTCGCAGCTCGGCCACGCGCCGCGGCGAGAGCCGCAGCGTGGGACCGGAGACGCTGAGCGCGGCGACCGCGCGGCCGGACTCGTCGAGCACGGGCGCGGCGACGGCGCTGAGGCCCAGTTCGAGCTCGTCGACCGCGGTGGCGAAGCCGTCGCGGCGGACGGCCTGCATCTCGGCGGCGAGCAGCGCCGGCTCGACGATCGTGCGCGAGGTGAGCGCCTCGAGCGGACCCTCGACGGCGCCGGCCGCGCCGAACGCGAGCAGCACCTTGCCGTTGGCCGAGCAGTGGTAGGGCACGCGCCGGCCGACCCAGTGGCTCGTGCCGAGGTAGTGGCGGCTCTCGACCTGCGCGAGGTGCTCGACGCCGCCGTGGCCGGCGACGGCGACGTTGATGGTCTCGCCCGTCGCATCGGCGAGCGCGGCCATCGGGCGCGCCGACAGCTCGACGAGCCGGCGCCCGGAGAGGCCGCGGCCGGCGAAGCGCGCCATCACGGGGCCGGCGCGGAAGGCGCCGCGCAGGCCCTCCTGCTCGACCAGCCCGTTGCGCTCCAGCGCGCCGAGCAGCCGCGACGCGGTGCTCTTGGGCAGCCCGGCATCCGCGGCGAGCTCGCCCAGGCCGCGCGGGGCTTCGGACTCGAGCACGAGCGCGAGCAGGTGGGCTCCCCGGTCGATGCTCTGCGTCCCCGGGACTGGTTGGAACTCTTGTTCCACCGCAGGTATATTACGGTGGCACGTCGCGTCGTCAAGGCCGTCTCGAGGAGCCTCTCGCATGTACGTCAACGAACTGCCCCGCTACGAGATCCTCAGCGACGAGGCGATGGACGTCCTGGACCGCGGCTGGCGCCGGATCCTGTCCGAGCTGGGCGTCGAGTTCATGCTGCCCGAGGCGGTCGAGTACTTCCGCGCGGCCGGCCAGAAGGTGGAGGGCGAGAAGGTCTTCCTGGACCCCGAGTTCGTGCTCGAGCAGGTCGCCAAGGCGCCGCGCGAGTTCGACCTGCAGGCGCGTAACCCCGAGCAGTCGGTGCACATCGGCGGCAAGCACATGGTGTTCTCCGGCGTCTACGGCCCGCCGTTCGTGCGCGAGGGCGACGTGCGGCGCGACGCGAAGATGGCCGACTTCGAGAACTTTGTGAAGCTCTCCCAGGCCTTTCCGGAGCTCGACTCGCCGGGCGGCACGATCTGCGAGCCCGAGGACCGGCCGCTGGACTCGCGCCACCTCGACATGGTCTACGCGCTGCAGACGCTGTCGGACAAGCCCTACATGGGCTCCGTGATCTCGGCCGAGAACGCGCGCGACACGATCGCGATGGGCGAGATCCTGTTCGGCGGGCCCGAGCCGCTCCAGGCGGCGCCGGTCTCGATCTCGCTGATCAACTGCAACTCGCCGCTGCGCTGGGACGACCGGATGCTCAGCGCGATGCTCGAGTACAACCGCGCCAACCAGGCGGTCATCACCACGCCGTTCCTGCTGATGGGGGCGATGT
>JBPCNM010000269.1:0-2813 GCA_051001255.1 Solirubrobacteraceae bacterium | reverse complement strand
CGGATCATCTGGACGTCGGGCTGGCGCTGCCCGTAGACGCCCTGCTTGAGCCGGAAGCCGATGAAGTCCGTCTCGGCCGTCTCCCCCGCGAGGTACTTCTCGGCCTCGTTGTCGAAGTCGTCGAACTCGCGCTCGAGGATCGGGATGACGTGGCCGGGGACGTCCTCGCGGACCTCCGGGTTCTCGAGCGACCCCTTGCGGCCGGCGGTGGTCGAAGGCTCCATAGCCTCGACAAGGTATCACGTGAATGCCGCCCCGCTTTTATTACTCGAAACCCCGACCGGAGTTGATACCTTTTGATCCGTGACGGATTCGCGCCCTCAGGAGATCATCGCCGACGCCGTCGAGCGGTTCGGCGAGGACCGCCTCGCACTGGCCGCCTCGTGGCAGAAGGAGACCGCCGTCCTGGTCGACCTGGTGCGCAAGCGCGCGCCCGGCGCTCGCATCTTCACGCTCGACACGGGCGTCCTGTTCGAGGAGACCTACGCGACCTGGCGCAAGGTCGAGGAGCGCTACGGGATCACCGTCGAGGCCTACCGCGGCGAGTGGGTCCACGGCCTCTGGGCCACCGAGCCCGACCGCTGCTGCTTCAAGCGCAAGGTCGAGCCGCTGCAGCGCGCACTCGAGGACGCCGACTGCTGGATCTCCGGCGTGCGGCGCGACCAGTCGCCCGACCGTGCCCGCACCGAGGAGCTCGACTGGGACGACCGCCACGGCCTGTGGAAGGCCAACCCGCTCGCGAGCTGGACCGAGCGCGACGTGTGGGCCTACATCGCCGAGCACGACCTGCCCTACAACCCTCTGCACGACCAGGGCTACTCCTCGATCGGCTGCACGCACTGCACGTTGCCGGGCGCCGGTCGCGACGGTCGCTGGGCAGGTCTGGAGAAGGCCGAATGCGGGCTGCACGCGCCGGCGTAGTGCTGCGCGACCAGCGCGCGGGCGGCGGACGAGACGGGCGCGGCGGGTATGGTCGAGGCGTGAGGACCGAGGACACCCGCTGGCACGACGGGGCCGTGACCGCGCAGGACCGCGCCGCCGCGCTCGGCTTCACGGGCGCCACGGTGTGGCTCACCGGCCTCCCCGCTTCGGGCAAGTCGACGCTGGCGGTCGAGATCGAGGCGCTGCTCGTCGGCGCCGGCCGCCCCGCGCTGCGCCTCGACGGCGACAACCTGCGCCACGGCCTCAACGGCGACCTCGGGTTCAGCGCCTCCGACCGGGGCGAGAACGTCCGCCGCACGGCGCACGCGGCGGCGCTGCTGGCCGAGGCCGGCGTCGTGGCGCTCGTCGCGCTCGTCTCCCCCTACGCGGCCGACCGGGACGCCGCGCGCGCGATCCACGACGCCGCGGGCCTGCCGTTCGTCGAGGTCTGGGTCTCCACGGGCCTGGCCGAGTGCGAGCGCCGGGACCCCAAGGGCCTCTACGCGCGAGCGCGCGCCGGCGCCCTGCCCGGCCTCACCGGCGTCGGCGACGTCTACGAGGAGCCCGCGTCGCCCGAGCTGGCGATCGGCGACGCCGAGCCGGTCCCGGCCGCGGCGGCCCGGGTACTCGCCACGCTGGGTTAGCCGGCCCAGGCCGCGCGCAGACGGCGCAGACCCTCGCCGATCTCCTCCGGCGCGTGCGTCGTGAAGGAGAGGCGCAGCGTGGCGGTGTCCGGCGGCCCGGCGAAGAACGGGTATCCGGGGACGAACGCGACGTCGTGGGCAAGCGCGCGGTCGAGCAGCGCGGCCGCGTCCCAGCCGGCGGGGAGTCGCGCCCAGACGAACATGCCGCCGTCGGGGCGATTGTGCGTCGACCCGGGAGGCAGGGCGTCGGCGAGGCCGGCGAGCAGCGCGTCGCAGCGCGGGCCGTAGGCGCGCCGCAGCGCGCCGACGCGCTCGTCGAGGTCCACCGCCGCCAGCCAGCGCGCGGCGGCCGCCTGGTCCACCGTGGAGGAGTGCAGGTCCGCCGCCTGCTTGGCGATCGTCAGCGGCCGGCGCAGCGGCGCCGGCGCACGGACCCAGCCGATCCGCAGCCCGGGGGCGGCGATCTTCGACAGCGTCGAGAGCGAGAGCACCCGCTCGCCGGAGCCGTCGAGCGCCGCGAGCGGGGCGATCAGCTCGCCGCGGTAGCGCAGCTCGCCGTACGGGTCGTCCTCGAGCAGCCAGAAGCCGCCGCGCCGCGCCGCGTCCACGAGCGCCTCGCGACGGTCGAGCGGCAGCGTGCGACCGGTCGGGTTCTGGAACGTCGGGATCGTGTAGAGCAGCCGGGCGCCATGGCGCTCGGCCAGCGCGGCCGCGGCCTCCGGGTCCAGGCCGTCCTCGTCGCACGGCACTGGAACCACGGTCGCGCCGGCGAGCTGGAAGGCCTGCAGCGCGGCGAGGTAGGACGGCTCCTCGACCAGCACGGTGTCGCCCGGCTCGAGCAGCACGGTCGCGATCAGCGTGAGCGCCTGCTGGGAGCCGCTGGTGATCAGCAGCTGGTCGGCGTGCGTGGGCAGCCCGCGGACGGTGAGCCGCTCGGCGACGGCCGCGCGCAGCGCGGGATCGCCCTCCGTCGTGGAGTACTGCAGCGAGCGCCCGACCACGCCGTCGGCGAGCGCCGCGGCGAACGCGGCCCGCGTGCCCGCCGCGTCGAACAGCTCCGGGGCGGGCAGGCCGCCGGCGAACGAGATCATGCCCGCGCGCTCGGTCAGCGCGAGGATGTCGCGCACCGGCGAGGACCGCACACCGCGCAGGCGCGGGGGGGGGGGGGGGGGGGGGGGGGGGTTTAACGGGTATCGGGGGGGATGACCAGAGCGGACCTCCGCGGAAACAACGGCTAAGAGGGGGGCC
>JBPCNM010000268.1:0-5897 GCA_051001255.1 Solirubrobacteraceae bacterium | reverse complement strand
ACGAGCGGCTCGCCGCCCGTCAGGCGCACGTCGTGCACGCCCATCTCGCTCAGGATCCGCACGAGCCGCGCGATCTCCTCGTAGGAGAGCAGCGCTTCGCGCTGCAGCCACGGCAGGCCCTCGGCGGGCATGCAGTACTGGCAGCGGAAGTTGCAGCGGTCGGTTACGGAGATGCGCACGTCGCCGATCGGACGGCCGTGCCCGTCGATAAGCGGTTCTCTCATGCGCGGTGGAAGTCCGACTTCCCGCCGGTCTTGTCGAGCAGCTCGACGCGTTCGATCACGACCCCCGGCTCGATGCCCTTGACCATGTCGTAGACGGTCAGCGCGGCCACGCTGCAGGCGACCATCGCCTCCATCTCCACCCCGGTCCGGTCGGCGCAGCGGGCGACGGCGAGGATCGTGACCGTGCCGGCCTCGGCGTCGATCGCGATCTCGGGGTCGACGTGCGTGAGCGGCAGGGAGTGCGCGAGGGGGATCAGCTCGTCGGTGCGCTTGGCCGCAAGGATCGCGGCGATGCGCGCCACTGAGGCGACGTCGCCCTTCGGATTGTCGCCGCGCGCGACACGGCCGGCGGCCGCCGGCGACATGCGCACGACGGCGCGGGCGCGGGCGTAGCGCTCCGTGGCCTGCTTGGCGCTGACGTCGACCATGCGGGCGGCGCCCGCGGTGTCGAGGTGGGTGAGCTCCGCCTCCATGCATCCACAGCGTACTCGGCCTCGCTTCGCTCGTCGTCCGGGGGCTCCGCCCTAGACTGCCGCGCATGGTCGTCCCGGTTCGCCTCTTCGCCGGCCTGCGCGAGCGCGCGGGCTCGGCGCACCTGGACGTCGACCTGCCCGACGGCGCCACGGTGGCCGACCTGCTCGCCGCGCTGGAGCTCGCCCCGCGCTCGTGCGTGGCCGCGATCAACCGCGAGTACGCCGACCCGGCGGCGCGGATCGCGCCCGGCGACGAGGTCGCGCTGGTCCCTCCGGTCAGCGGCGGGGACGCCACGGTGCGCCGGATCCGGGTCACCGGGGAGGCGCTGGAGCTGGCCGCGCTCGCGACGGCCGTGCGCGACCCGCGGGCCGGCGCGGTCGTGGTGTTCGAGGGCGTCACGCGCGAGGTGCCCGAGCTCGACTACGAGGCATACGTGGAGATGGCGGAGCCCAAGCTCGCCGCGATCGCGCAGGAGGAGGCGGCGCGCCACGGACTGTGCGGGGTCGCGGTCGAGCACCGCACGGGGACCGTGGGGCTGGGGGAGCCGAGCGTGATCGTCGCCGCCAGCGCCCCGCATCGCGGCGCGGCGTTCGGGGGCGCGCGCGCCGTGATCGACCGGGTGAAGGCCGAGGCGCCGATCTGGAAGGTCGAGGTCGACGGCGCCGACCGGCGGCGGGTGGAGGGGACGCTTCCGCCGATCTGAATCCGCCCGTGCAATGCTCAGCCCGATGAGCGACCTGACGATCGCAGAGGCGGCGCGATGAGGCGCCTGCTCGCCGTTGCCGCGCTGCTCGCATTCGCGGCGTGCAACGACGGCGCGACCGTCGCGGGCGGGGGCGACCGCAAGCCGCAGCTCCGGGTGTCCGCCGCGTCCTCGCTGGAGGAGGCGCTGACGGCGTGCGCCCCCGGCTACGCCGGCGCGGCCGTGCAGCTGCGGTTCGCCGGGTCCGACGAGCTGGCCGCCCAGCTCCGCCGGGGTGTCCCGGCCGACGTCTTCGCGGCGGCCGGCACCGCGCTGCCCGAGGCGCTCGCACAGGAGGGCAAGCTCGAGGCGCCGGTCGAGTTCGCGTCGCTCGATCCCACGGCCACCTACGCGGCCGGCGTCGTCACGGCCGCCGCGCAACCCGAGGCCGCGCAGGCGTTCGTGGACGACCTGCTCGCCGGCGGCTGCCACGACGCGCTGCTGGCGGCGGGCTTCGGCGAGCCCTGAGCCATGGCGGCCGAGACGCTCACCCTGGCGACGCGCGGGTCGTTCTCGCTCGCGGCGAGCACGCGATTTCTCGAGGGCTTCGCGCCCGCCGGGACCGTGCACAGCGAGGCCGGGCAGCGGCTGGGCCTCGCCTTCCCGGTCGAAGGCGACTGGCGGACCGCCGGTGTCCGCGTCTCCCAGCACCGCGACGCGCTGCACGCGGAGGTCTTCGGCGACGTCGACCTCGGCGCGGTGAGCGGCCAGCTCGCGCGGCTGCTGTCCGTCGACGTCGACGGGACCGCGTTTCCCGACGTCGCGCGCCGCGATCCGGTCGTCGCCGCGCTGCAGGCACGTTACCCCGGCCTGCGGCCCGTGGGCTTCTGGTCGCCCTACGAGGCCGCGTGCTGGGCCATCCTCAGCCATCGTGTGCGCATCGTCCAAGCCGCCGCCGTCAAGCAGCAGATCGCCGAGCGGCACGGCGAGCAGGCCGACGTCGACGGCGAGCGCATCGCGGCGTTTCCCAGCCCTCGCGTGCTGCGCGATCTGACCGGCATCGATCGGGTCTCCGAGCGCAAGCTCGCCTGGCTGCGCCAGGTCGCCGACGCCGCCCTCGACGGACGCCTCGACGGCGCCCGCCTGCGCGGGCTGGAACCCGACGTCGCGCTGGCCGACCTGCAAGCGCTCCCCGGCATCGGGCCGTTCAGCGCCGAGCTCATCCTCCTGCGCGGCGCCGCCCACCCCGACCTGTTCCCCAGCCACGAACGGCGGCTCCACGACGAGATGACCCGCGCCTACGAGCTGACCGATCCGTCGCTCCAGCAGCTGCGCGCCATCGCCGAGCACTGGCGGCCCTACCGCACCTGGGTCGCACTGCTCCTGCGCACCCGCCGCGAAGACGTCACGCATGAGATCGCCGCCGGGAGCCGCGGCGGCTGACGCCCCGGCTCAGGCAGCTCGTGCGTCGGTCCTCCGGGCGTCGTCGGGCAAGTGCGGCGTCACCGGGAAGTCCGCGTGCTCCCGGAAGCCTCGCTCCAGCGCCTCCATGACGCTGAGCACCCTGGCTTCCGCCCACGGTGCGCCCACGACCTGGACGCCGACCGGCAACCCCGCGCTTCCGACCTCGACCGCGGCCGCCGCGCGCCCGACCACGTCGCCCGCGCGCGCGGGTCGCTGCTCTTCGCCCGCGCGGACGCGCGTCAGCGACACGACGCCGGCCGGCCGGCCGAGCAGGTTGTGGAGCGCGGCGAACGCCTGGCCTCTCCGCACCTCCGTGCTGGCGCCGTGGGGGACCGCCGGCAACGCGAACGCCGGGCACAGCAGCACGTCGACCCCCGCGCGCTCGAACGCGGCGTCGAAGCGCCCGCGGTAGCTCGCGCACCCGTCGACCAGCTGCCAGTAGGACTCGAGCGAGCGCGCGCGCCCCATCCTGCCCAGGGCGTGCATCACCCGCTCGTCCCGCGGTGACGCGCCCAGCGCGGCACGCAGCCGGGCGCCGCCGTCGGCGGCGAAGACCGCACGGAAGAGCCGCAAGCCGTGAGCGATGTCCGGGGTGACGAACGGCTCCACATGCGCCCCGAGCTCGGCGAGGCTTGCGCCGGCCTCGATCACTGCCCGCTCCACCGCCGGGGCGGACGGCAGCGGCCCGTTCGGCTCGATGCCGACGCGCAACCCGGCGATCGCGCCGGCCGCGCCTGCCGACGGCACGCCGCCGAGCACGCCGAGCGCCATGCGCAGGTCGGCGACGGACCTGGCGATCGGCCCCGGCTGGTTCAGGAAGCGAGCTTCCGTGCCGGCGAACAGCCGGTCGTCGACCGTGCCGCCCGCGGGGAGCCGGCCGCTGGTCGGCTTGAGCGAGTGGGCGCCGCAGCAGTGGGCCGGGATCCGGACGCTGCCCCCGCTGTCGGTCCCGAAGCCGAGCGGCGAGCCGCCGGCCACGATGATGGCCGCCTCTCCGCCGCTCGAGCCCCCGGTCGAGCGATCGAGGTTCCACGGGTTGCTCGTTCGCCCGAACAGCGGATTGTCGGCCTCCGTGTACCAGCTCAGCTGCGACATGTTCGTCTTGCCCAGCACGATGGCGCCCGCAGCCCGGAGTGCGGCGACGATCGCGCTGTCGGATGCCGCCGCCGTGGGCGTCGACGTCGTGACTCCTCCGGTGGAGCGGACGCCCTCGACGTCGAAGCACTCCTTCACGGTGACGGGCAGGCCGTGCAGCGGGGGAAGCTCGAGGCCGCGGGCGCGCAGCGCGTCGGCATCCGCAGCGGCCGCGAGCGCCTGCTCGAAGAGCGGGACCACGACCGCGTTGAGGCTGCGGTGCACGGACGTCATCCGATCGATGTGCCACGTCACCGCCTCCCGCGCCGAGATCTCGCCGTCGCGGATCAGGTCGCGCCACTCGGTGGCCGTGCAGCGCGCCGGCTCCGTCACGGCGCGACCGGTGCGTCCGCCGGCGGCGAGTCTGTTTCGAGCCACTCCGTGCCCACCGACGACGGGAGCCGGCCGTTCGACGTCATGCTGGTTGCATCCCCTTGCTCCGCAACACTACATCCGCATCCACAGGGGTCCTCACCACACGGTGTTCCACGCGAGCTCCCAGGCGAGCGCCTGGACCGCCAGCAGGGCGAGCACCGGGCGCAGGTGGCGGTGGGGCAGGGCACCGGCCGCGGCGAGGCAGACCAGCGGGGCGAAGAAGAGCCAGATGCGCTCCACCTCGGCCTTGGTGAAGCCGGCGATCGCGGCGATCGCGATCACGGAGAAGACGGCGACGGCCGCGTCGTCGCCCGCCATCAGGGCGCGCAGGCCGAGCCAGGCGATCGGCAGGCCGAGCATGAGCAGGAACGCGGTGGGGGAGCCGACGAGCCAGAACCAGTACGGGCGCTCGCCGGCGATCCCGAAGCGGTAGACCTGCTCGGTCGCGCGCAGCGTGCCGATCGGGTCAAAGCCGGTGGCCGCCGCGAACGCCGCCTGAACCGCCAGCAGGACGGCGCCGCACAGCAGGCCGACGACGACCATGTCCTTCACGCCGCGGCGCCGCCAGGCCAGCAGCGCCGCCCAGGCGCCTACGGCCAGCAGCGACCACGCGAACAGCGAGCCGACGGCGAGCGCCACGGCGCCCGCCGCACGCGGAGCGAGCCGCGGCGACGCGAGCGGCCAGGCGGCGAGCAGCCCGATCACCGCGAACAGCGCGTCGGCCGACGTGGCGCCGAACAGCAGCCCGGAGGGCGCCGCGGCCGTGAGCAGGCCGGCGAGCCGCGCGCGCCGCTCGTCGAGCAGCTGCCGGCCGAGCGCGTAGGCGAGCGGCGCGGCGAACGCGCCACCGACGATGCACCGGGCCGCCAGCCGACCCGGCGTGGTGATGTCCAGCGCGTCCATGACGAGCAGCAGCCCCGGCGGGTGCCCGGCGGCGTGCACCGGCAGCGCGGGGACGAGCTCGGCGAAGCGGTCGAGGAAGAATCCCGGCCCGTAGCGCAGGGCGGTCAGCGCGGGCAGGTACTCGTTCGGCCCCTCGAAGCCGGCAGGATCGAAGACTCGCCGCCATTGCGCCGTGCCGCCGTTCGTGGCGCTCAGGGCCAGCCGCAGCGCGAGCGTGAGCGCGAACGCGGCGGCGGCGAACGCGGCGGCCGGCAGCCTGGGGGAGAGCAGGCGCGGCGCGGCCCAGATCGCGAGCGCGAACAGCGCGGCGGCGACGAGCGCCCACAGCGTGACGCTGGGCGCCCAGCGCCCGATGAACGGCGGATACGGCAGCCCGAGCTCGCGCCCGTCGTGGAGCGTGAGCCAGAGTCCGGCGGCGACGGTGACGCCCATGGCGGCGAACGCCGCGGCCGGCACGATCCGCAGCCACGCGGTCACCGAGCGACCGCCTCGCCGAGCGTCGACTTCGTACGCCTGAGACGTACGAACTCGACGCTCGGGCGGTTGTGGCGCGCCGCCGGGCGCGCGAACGAGTCGGTCCGTGCCATCCTCGCGGCATGGTGCCGCGCGCCGCCCTCGTGCTGCTGCTCGCCCTCGTGGCC
>JBPCNM010000267.1:0-7607 GCA_051001255.1 Solirubrobacteraceae bacterium | reverse complement strand
CCGAGAGGAAGACGACGTCCGCGCCGCGCTCGCGCGCGTGCTCGACCAGCCGCCCGGTCACCGCGCCGCCGATGCCGCGCCGCCGCGCGGCGGGCAACGTCCCGACGCCGGTCACCTCGGTGACGTCGCCGACGAGCTGGTGCGAGCCGGCGCCCAGCACGCCGTCGGGCTCGCTCTGGGCCACGGCCATCGCGGTCAGCCCGCGGCGGAGACGGTCGCGCAGGAAGCCGAGGTCGTCGAGCTTGGCGGTGGTGAGGTCGCGCTCCTGCGGGCCCGCGCCGCCGGCGTCCATCCCGTCGGCCGCGAAGGCCAGCTCGATCGCACCCTGCGCGCCGGCCAGCGCGCGGTCGTCGGCCGCGAGCATCCGCAGGGTCACGCCATCGGGCGCGGGCGCCGGCAATCGCTCGCCGGCGGCGAGCGCCAGCAGCGGGACCTGGAGCACCTCGAGCCCGACCGCCGCGGCGGCGCCGGCCAGCGACGGCGTGGTCTCGTGCACCCACTCGAATGCCTCGCGTACGCCCGGCGCGCGCTGGCGCGCGCGCACGGCGGCGACGTCGGCGGCGCCGACGTCCTCGCCCAGCCCCAGCCGCGGCCGGCCGTAGAACCGCCACGGGATCCGCGACACGAAGAGCGTGAGCGCCCCGTGCTCCTCGACGTCGGCCGCCGACCGCGGGGCGGCGTCGTAGTAGGTCTCGATCCGCGCCAGCAGGTCGGCTTCCGCGCCGACCTCGCTCATCCGGCGCTCGCCGAGGAGCCCGCCGCGATCCTGCGCAGGTCCAGCGCGGCGTCGAGCGTCGCCTCGTCGACGCCGTGCTCGCGCGCCACCTCGCGCAGCGTACGCCCGCTCGCCGACGCGTCCTTGACGATCTCGGACGCCTTGTCGTAGCCGATGAACGGATTGAGCGCGGTGGCCACCGCCAGCGTGCCCTCGGCCGACGCCTCGCAGCCCGCGAGGTTGGCCTCGATGCCGTCGACGCACTTCTCCGCGAACAGCTCGCTCGTCGACGCCAGCAGCGCGATCGACTGCAGCAGGTTGCGCGCGATCAGCGGGATGCGCACGTTGAGCTCGAACTGGCCCTGCAGGCCGCCGACGGTGATCGCGGTGTCGTTGCCGATCACCTGCGCGCTCACCTGCAGCACGACCTCCGGGATGACCGGGTTGACCTTGCCCGGCATGATCGAGGAGCCCTTCTGCAGCTCGGGCAGGAACAGCTCGCCGATCCCGGCGCGCGGCCCCGAGCCCATCATCGCGAGGTCGTTGGCGATCTTGGTCAGCGAGACCGCGATCACCTTCAGCGCGCCGGACAGCTCGACCAGCGCGTCGCGGTTGCCCTGCGCCTCGAACGGGTCCTCCGGCGCGCGGATCGCGAGCCCCATGTCGCCGGCGAGCCGCTCGCGCACCCTGGTGGCGAACTCCGGGTGCGTGTTGAGGCCGGTGCCGGTCGCGGTGCCGCCGAGCGGGATCTGGGCCACCTGCGGCAGCGCGTTCTCGACCCGCCGCCGGCCCAGCCGCACCTGCGCCGCGTAGCCGGAGAACTCCTGCCCGAGCGTCACAGGGACGGCGTCCATGAGGTGCGTGCGGCCCGCCTTGACGACGTCGGCGAACGCGGCCGCCTTCGCGGCGAACGATCGCTCCAGCCGCTCGAGCGCGGGCCCCAGGCGGTGGGTCGCCTCGTCGAGCGCCGCGAGGTGGACCGCGGACGGGAACACGTCGTTGGAGGACTGACCCATGTTCACGTGGTCGTTGGCGTGCGCGCCTCCGCCGGCGAGCGAGGCGATGACCTCGTTGGCGTTCATGTTCGACGAGGTGCCCGAGCCCGTCTGGAAGACGTCGACCGGGAACTGGTCGTCGTGGGCGCCCTGCGCGATCTCGTCGGCGGCCGCGGCGATGCGCTGCGCCAGCTCGGCGTCGAGCAGCCCGAGGTCGGCGTTGACGCGCGCCGCGGCGCCCTTGACGCGGCCCAGGCAGCGCACCACCGCGACCGGCACGCGCTCGCCCGACACGGGGAAGTTGGCGACGGCCTTCGTGGTCTCGCCGCCCCACAACTCGGGCCCCTCGTCCTGCACGCTCATGTCATTCGCCTCCGGGTTCAGTTCCGGAGCAGAACCTAGCGCCCGACCAGCGCCCGGCCGCCCGCCGGCTCGGGCGTGACCTCGTGCGGATCGAGCTCGGACCGGCAGTGCGTGCAGACCAGAACGGGGTCGGCGAGGTGCCCGCAGCTGTGGCGCAGGACGACCGGGGGGCGCTCGTCGCACATGTGCTCGTCGCCCCAGCGCATGATCGCGACGACGGCCGGATACAGGTCGAGGCCCTTCTCGGTCAGCTTGTACTCGAAGCGCTCGGGCTCGTCCTGGTAGCGCCGCCGCTCGAGCATGCCGGTGCGCACGAGCAGCTGCAGCCGGGAGGAGAGGATGTTGCGCGCGATCCCGAGGTTGCGCTGCATCACCGAGAAGCGCTTGACGCCGTAGAAGCACTCGCGCAGGATCAGCAGCGTCCAGCGCTCGCCGAGGATCTCCATCGCACGACCGATCGAGCAGGTCGGCAGCCGCAGGGCGTCGTCCATCGGCGATCACCGTAGCGCGCGGTGTGTCACAGGCAGAACGCGGCCAGCTCGCGCGCCAGCCCGACGGGGTCGTCGTAGGCCATCAGGAAGCCGGTGCCGGGCAGCACGCGCAGCATCGCGTCGGGGAGCAGGTCGCGCGCCTCCTCGGCGATCGCGAGCGGGTGGGCGGCGTCCTCGTCGGCCCACAGCAGGAGCACCGGCACCTCGATCAGCCGGTAGGCGTCGAGCAGGTCTGACTGCTCGCGCGGCCAGCGCCGCACCGCCTTGCTCCACGCGCGCGCCCGGTTGGCGTTGCCGCCGAGGTCCATCGTCGCGTGGCGGACGAGGTCGCGCGCGGCCGGATTGCCGCGGGCAGAGAGGGCCGGGCCCTTCGACGGCCGGAACGCGATCCGGGCGACGTGCGAGGCCGCCCGGTCCAGGCCGGGCACCGCGGCCACGCGGGCGGCGGCGCGCGCACCGCGCTCGGAGCGCACCGGCGGGCGATGCAGGCAGGAAGACATGAGCACGAGCCGACCGGGCGTGAGCTGGCGCGAGAGCACCGCGCGCAGGAGCAGCAGCGCGCCCGTCTCGTGCCCGCCCACCAGCGGACGAGCGCCGCACGTGTCGCGCACGAAGCCGGCGAGCACCTCCGCCAGCCACGCGGGCGAGTACGGGTGGCGCGGGCGGTCCTCGGAGTCCCCGTGCAACGGCAGGTCGGGCATGACGAGCCGGAAGCGGTCGCCCAGCTCCTCCACGAGCGGCTCCCACTCGCGGTGCGACAGCCCGGCGGAGTGCAGCAGGGCGAGCGGGGGCCCGGTGCCCGCCTCGCGGTAGGCGATCCGCGCCCCGTCGTGGTGGTGGTAGAGGCGGAGCTTCACGGCGCGCAGCCGATCGTAGAGTCACACGCCGTGCGATGGCGCTCGCCTCACGATCGCGAGATCCTCCGGCTTGCCGTGCCCGCGCTCGGCGCGCTGGCCTCCGAGCCGCTCTACGTGCTCGTCGACACGGCGATCGTGGGGCATCTGGGGACGACGCAGCTGGCGTCGCTGGCGATCGCGGCGACGGTGATGACGACCGCGTTCACGGTCTTCAACTTCCTCACCTACGGCACGACGGCGCAGGTGGCGCGGCTGCACGGCGCTGGTCGTGCAGGTGAGGCCGCGGGCATCGGCGCGCAGGCTCAGTGGCTGTCGCTGCTCATCGGCCTGGTGCTGCTGGCGGCCGTCGCGGCGCTCGCCCGGCCGCTCGTGCTGCTCATGGGCGCCGACGGCGAGGTGGTCGGCGCGGCCACGACGTACCTGCGGATCGCGGCGCTCGGGGCGCCGGCGTTCATGCTTGCGAGCGCCGGGCAGGGCTACCTGCGTGGCGTCGGCGACCTGGCCACGCCGTTGAAGATCCTCGTCGCCGCGCATCTGGTCAACGTCGTGCTGGAGCTGCTGTTCGTCTACGGGTTCGGCTGGGGACTGACGGGCTCGGCATGGGGCACGGTGGTGGCGCAGCTCGGGATGGGGCTGGCGTTCCTGCGCGTGCAGCTGCGCGCCGGATGGCAGCGTCCGGTGCCGGCGCGCATGCGCGCGCTGATGCGGGTGGGCGCCGAGATCGCGGTGCGCACCACGGCCCTGCTCGGCGCGTTCCTCGTGGCGTCCGCGGTGCTCGCGCGGATCGGGCCCGCGGCGCTCGGCGCGCACCAGATCGCGTTTCAGCTCTTCATCTTCCTGGCGCTGATCCTCGACGCGCTCGCGATCGCCGCGCAGGTGATGGTCGGGCGGATGCTCGGCGGCGGCGACGCCGCGGGGGCGCGGGCTGCGGCGGGGCGGATGATCGCCTGGTCGGCCGCGCTGGGCACCGCGTTCGGCATCCTGCTGCTCGCGCTCGGCGACGTCGTGCCGCGGCTGTTCACGCCCGACGCGGCGGTCGTCGCCCAAGCGCACGAGATCTGGTGGCTGTTCGCGGCGCTGATGCCGCTCAACGGGGTGGTGTTCGCGCTCGACGGGATCCTGATCGGCGCCGGCGACACGCGCTTCCTGATGTGGGGGATGCTCGCGGCGTCGGCGGTCTACGTTCCGATCGCGCTCGTCTCGCTGGCGCAGGGCTGGGGCATCCTCGGCGTCTGGTGCGGCCTCGCCGCGCTGATCGTGGTGCGGCTGGCGACATGCGGCGCGCGCTTCGCGTCGCGCCGCTGGGCGTTGATCGGCGGCGCCCTGAAGGCGTAGCCCCGGCTCCAGCGGAAGCGCCGTCCAGGCCGAGCCGTCAGGACGACCCCGCGGAGCTACCCTTGTGCCGGAATGGGCCGCCTCGCGCTCCTCCTCGCCGTCCTCGTCCTGGCCGCGCCCGCCGCGATCGCGCATGCGCAGACCCCGCAGCAGGGCGGCGGCGACGGGGCGTTCGGGCCGCTCCCCCAGGCCCCGCCCGCGGAGACGCCGACGCCCGAGCCGGATCCGTCGATCGCCGCGCAGCAGGACACCGATCGCACGCTCTTGTTCGGCGTCGGCGGCGCGCTCGTCGTCCTGTTCGTGATCATCGCGCGCTTCATCACCCGCGACGCGCGCCGGACGCTGGGCGAGGAGCGGGCGGCGGAGCCCCCGGGCCTGCGCGACGAGGGTCCGCACCGGCATGCCAAGCAGACGAAGGCCAAGGCGCGCGCGAAGACCAAGGCCCAGCGGCAGGCACGTCGCCAGAACAGATAGAGCTCCGCCGGTCATCCGGACGGCGGTCTGACCGCGCTTCGCCTAGCGGCCTGACCTCGTCGCCGCCGTCGACGATCGACGGCCAGCGCCAGCGCCAGCGCATGGTCGAGCCTCGATCACGAAGACCCCGGCGAGCGCCTCCTTGGTCTCGATGAACGGACCGTCCGTCACGAGGTCGCCGCGGATGGCGGTCGCCGTCCCGCTCGGCTCGAGCGCCATCCCGGCGACGATCCGGCCACGGGCAAGGTCCATCGCGAGCAGCGCGAGGACGAGGCCGGCCCCCCACAGCCCAGCGGGTCGTCGTCACGTCGAGCATCTGCTCCCTCCCCGAGGCGGCGTCAGTCACCGACGGTCGTTCTCGCGTCACCGCACCGCGCGCTCCCCAACCCATCGAGGCGACGCTCGGCATCGAGACGCGGTGGATCCACCGCGTTCTCATCGGATTCTCATCGCTCGCTCACACAGGCCTCATTCCCACCGACGACCCTGACGGTCATGCTGCCTTGGAGTGTGATCACGGTGATCGTCGCCGTCCTGCTGCTCGTGGCAGTCGCGACCAGAGGCCCAGACGAACCCGACGCTGCAGCGGCGCAACGCGTGGCGCTGCAGTGGACCGGCGCTGAGCTGACCGATGCCCCCCGGCGCACCGCCGACGGCTGGGAAGTCGACGTTCGCCGCGCGGACGGATCGTTGGTCGAGATCCTGCTCGGCCCCAGGCTCGAGCTGCGCGAGCTTGACGAGGAACGCGGAGCCGGAGGGGCACCTGCACACGATGCCGTGACGAGCGTGCTCCGCACCCGAGCGATCGACATCGCACGCACCGTTTCCGGCCCGGGGTCGGTGCGCAGCGTCGAGCGCGAGCGCGACGGGTCCATCGAAGTCGACATCGTGGCACCAGGTGACACCGTCGTCGAAGTCGAGCTCGACCGGCAGCTCCGCGTCACCGAGATCGACGAGGAAGAGATCGGCGACGAATGACAAGCGAGATCGCGCCGACGGCCAGAACCAGGTAAGCCGGGGGCGGTCCTCGCGGCACTCGCTCTCGGCTCGCCGCCGACGCTCGTGCAGCGCAAGCATCCAACCTGCCCGCCGGACGGGGGGTCTCAGCCGGTGACCGCATGCCCACCACGTCGAAGGACGCCTCATGACCCGCAAGCCCCGACGCCAATGTCGTCGCCGGTCTCGCGCTCTTCATCGCGTTCGGCGGCACGGCCACCGCCGCCGGGACGCGGGAGCGCGACAGCGTCGGCTCCCCGCAGATCCGCGCGGATGCGGTCCGCTCCCCGGAGATCCGCAGCGACGCCGTCCGCAGCTCGGAGATCCGCGATGAGAGCATCCTGCTCGGCGACCTGTCCCCGGGCGCCCGCACCGCGCTGGGCACCAAGCTGCGCTTCGCCCAGGAGGTGGCCACCGAGGTCACGGTGTGCCCCGGCAAGGACCTGACGGCGTGCCCAACGCTCCTGCAGCGGACGCTCGCCCCCGGCAGCTGGCTGATCCAGGCCAAGCTCGTCGCGTTCACGCCGGACGGCACGGCCAACGCCTTCGACAACCGCTGCGGCCTCGTCACCTCGGACGCCGTGCCCGGGCCGCGGGTGCTCGACGAGGCGCGCGTGAGCGACCTCGGCAATGACGGAGACATGACGCCCATCGCCCTCCTCGGGGTGGTCACCGGCGTGGAGGGCAACCCCGCCGTCGGCCTTCGTTGCACGTTGGGAGAATTCGAGGCGATGGAGCTCGAGGACCTGAAGATCACGGCCGTCGAGGTCGGCAGCGTCACGGGTCTGTGACGCCGCCGACGCGACGACGGCGGGCAGCTCGCGGCGGTCCTGCTCGGGACGCTCGAGGTCACGTCCCCGGCACGACGACGGCCTTGACGAAGCCGTCGGGCTTCGCGACGGCGATCTGGAAGGCCTCCGCGATCTGGCTGAGCGGGTAGGAGCCGGTCACCAGCGGCGACGCATCCAGCAAGCCCGCGTCGATCAGGCGCATGCCGGCCCGCATCCCGCTCATGACCGTGTCGATGTCGCGAAAGTGCGCGTTGACGATCTCGAACGCCATCCAGTTCCACGCGCCGAGCGCGATGGTGCGCGCCGCGCCTTGGTGATAGCCGACGATGCACAGCTTGCCGCTCATCCGGGTCACCTGACCGGCCAGCTCGAGTCCCGCGCCGATGCCCGTGACCTCGTAGGTGACGTCGGCGCCGCGGCCGTCGGTGAGGTCGTGCACGACGTCGGGCAGCGACTCTGCGGTGGTGTCGACGACGCGCGTGGCCCCCAGGTCGGTGGCACGGGAGAGCGCGTCGGCGCGGACATCGGCGACGATGATCGACCGTGGCCCCTTGAGCGCGGTGACCAGCTGGATCAGATTCCCCATGTAG
>JBPCNM010000266.1:0-3213 GCA_051001255.1 Solirubrobacteraceae bacterium | reverse complement strand
GCGCCGCGCTCGCATGGCTCGTGGCGCTCGCCGGCGTCTCCAGCGGGCGCCCGCTGCGCGACCGGCTGCGCTGGATCGTGCCGCCCGCACTGCGGGTCGCGGAGTACGCGGGGCTGCTGTGGATCGCCGCGCTGGCCGGGCCGTCCGCGGTGCCCGCCGCGTTCGCGCTGCTGTGCGCGATCACGTTCCGCCACTACGACCTCGTCTACCGGCTGCGCCACCGCGGCGTCACGCCACCCGGCTGGCTCAACCGGGCCACCGGCGGCTGGGACGGCCGGCTGCTCGGCGGCTTCGCGCTTGCCGCCGCGGGCGCCGTGCCCGCCGGCTTCGACATCGCGGCCGCGCTGCTGGCGGTCGCGTTCGTGGGCGAGAGCATCGCGGGCTGGCAGTCCTTCGGCCGCACGCAGCAGCCGGCGGTGTACGAGGACGAGGAGGAGGACGCGGAGTGATCGGGATGGTGCTCGCGGCGGGGGCGGGGCGGCGCCTGGCGCCCTACACCGACACACTGCCCAAGACGCTGGTCCTCGTCGACTCGGACCGGACCATCCTCGACATCGCGCTGGCCAACCTCAAGGCGGCCGGGCTCGCCGACGTGGCGGTCGTCACCGGCTACGCGGCCGGCGCCGTCGAGGAGCGCAAGGACGCGCTGGAGCGCCGCCACGGCGTCAAGCTCGAGCTCGTGTTCAACCCCAAGGCGGAGGAGTGGAACAACGCCTACTCGCTCTGGTGCGCGCGCGAGCTGTTCGGAGAGGGCGTCCTGCTCGTCAACGGCGACACCGTCCATCCGCCCAGCGTCGAGCAGACTCTGCTGGCCTCGCGCGGCCCCGACATCCTGCTCGCGCTCGACGATGCGAAGGCGCTCGGCGAGGAGGAGATGAAGGTGCACCTTTCCGAGTCCGGCCACATGACGCGGATCAACAAGGCGCTGGATCCGGCGGCGGCGCAGGGCGAGTACATCGGGCTGACGCTGATCGAGCCGGCCGCCGCCGCCCCGCTGGCCGACGCGCTGCAGGCCACGTGGGAGCGCGACCCGCAGCTCTACTACGAGGACGGCTACCAAGAGTACGCCGACCGCGGGGGCAAGGTCGGCGTCGCGCCGATCGGCGCCGTGGAGTGGGCCGAGGTCGACGACCACACCGACCTCGAGCGCGCGCGGGAGATAGCTTGCCGCTGCTGACCCGGATGATCGGTGCGCCGCTGCACGTGGACATCGGCCCCGGGGCGGTTGCGCAGCTCGCCCCCCTGCTCGCCGACCGGCGGATCTCGTCCGGCGGCCACGTCGCCGTGGTCGTCGGCCCGGGGCTGGGCGAGGAGATCGCGCGCAAGCTGCGGCCCGAGCTCGAGAACGCCGACCTCTGGACGATCGACGCGGGCGGCGTCGACGAGGCCAACGGGCTGGCCAAGCGGCTGCGCGCGGGCTTCTACGACGCGGTCGTCGGGATCGGCGGCGGGCGGACGATCGACGTCGCCAAGCTCGCCTCCACGCTGAGCGGCCTGCCGATGGTCGCGGTGGCGACGAGCCTCGCGCACGACGGCGTGGCCTCGCCGGTCGCGTCGCTGGAGGAGGGCGGCCGCAAGGGCTCCTACGGCGTGCAGATGCCGATCGCGGTGGTGGTCGACCTCGACTACGTACGCCGCTCGGAGCCCGGCATGCGCCGCTCCGGGATCGGCGACGCGATCTCCAACCTCTCGGCGATCGCCGACTGGCGGCTGGCCGGCCGCGAGCGCGGCGAGCCGGTCGACGGCCTCGCCGTCACCTTCGCCCAGACTGCGGCGAAGGCGATCCTGCACCGCAGCGACGGGATCGACGACGAGGACTTCCTCGTCGCGCTCGCCGAGGCGCTCGTGCTGTCGGGCCTGGCGATGGCGACGGCCGGGAGCAGCCGCCCGTGCAGCGGCGGCGAGCACGAGATCCTGCACGCGATCGACCATCTCTACCCCGGCGCGGCGCGCCACGGCGAGCTCGCCGGCGCCGCGACGCTGTTCACGTCGTTCCTGCGCGGCGACGAGCCGATGACCCACGCGGTCGACGCCGCCCTGACGCGCCACGAGCTGCCGCGCACCCCCGGCGACCTCGGCCTGACCGAGGCGCAGTACGTCGGTGCCGTCGTGCACGCGCCGGCCACGCGACCGGACCGCTACACGGTGCTCGAGCACCTGGCCCTCGACGAGCGGGGGGTGGCCGAGCGTGTCCGCGCGTTCCTCGACGCCTTCGATCGCTGAGCTGCGGGCGACGACGCAGCCGGCCTCCCTCTTCGAGCGCAACAGCGGCGAGCACTGGGCGGGCCGGCTCTACGTGCGCCGCCTCTCGCCGCACGTCACGCGCCGGCTCCTGCCCACCGGCGTGACGCCCAACGCGGTCACGTGGGCGATGATCGCGGTCGGGGTGCTCGCGGCGGGCGTGCTGACGCTGCCGGGCGTGCTCGCCGCCGGCGCGGCGGCGCTGCTGGTCCAGGGCCAGATCCTGCTCGACTGCGTCGACGGCGAGATCGCGCGCTGGCGCCGCCAGTTCTCCCCGGCCGGCATCTACCTCGACCGTCTCGGCCACTACGTCACCGAGACGGCGCTGCCGATCGGGCTGGGCATCCGCGCCGACGGCGGCTGGGACGCGATCGGCACGTACACGACGCTCGGACTGCTCGCCGCCGTGCTCGCGCTGATGGTCCGGACCGAGAGCGCGCTGGTGCACGTCGCACGCTCGGAGGCCGGCAAGCCGGTGGTCCAGGACACGGTCGCAGTCGCCGCGCCGCGCGCGAGCGGGCTGCGGCGGCTGCGCCGCGCCCTCGCCTTCTTCCCGTTCTTCCGGGCGTTCGTGGCGGTGGAGGCGACGCTGCTCGCGCTTGTCGCGGCCCTGCTCGACCTCGCGCTCGGCGAGCTGGACGCGACGCGCGTGCTCGTCGTCGCGCTCGTTCCCGTCGCCGCGATCACGGCGGCCGGCCACCTGTTCGCGATCCTCGCCTCCGAGCGGCTGCGGTGACGCCTTGCTTCGGCTGCGTGGTGCTGACGACCGGCCGGCGGCCGGACGACCTGCGTGCAGCCGTCGCCTCGCTGCTGCGTCAGGAGGGCGTGGAGACCGACGTCGTCGTGGTCGGCAACGGCTGCCGGCCCGACGGCGTGCCCGACGGCGCGCGCGTCGTGGCGCTGGAGCGTGACGACGGCATCCCGGCCGGCCGCACCGCGGGCATCGAGCATATCCGCGGCGAGCTGCTCTTC
>JBPCNM010000265.1:0-6924 GCA_051001255.1 Solirubrobacteraceae bacterium | reverse complement strand
CGATCTCGTTGAACGTGTAGAGGTGGAAGCCGGCCACGTTGGCGGCCGGGTCGGCGAGCGTCGGGGCGAGCCCCTTGAGCAGCGGGTCGGGTTTGAACTGGCGCGTCATCAGGCGCGACATCCAGTTGCGGTGGTGACGCAGGAAGCGCGCCGACTCGCCGAGCCCGATCTTCATCGAGATGCGTACGAGCTTGGCGTAGTCGACGTTGCCCGGCAGGCCGATCCACACCGGGAGCGCCGTGCCGCGGCGGCGGACCGTCGCGATCCACCCGGCGATCATCCCGGCGTCGAAGCAGATCTGGCTGATGATGCACGTGGCCATCGGGGCCTTCGCGAACATCGCCTGGATGGTCTCCTCGTCGGAGATCAGGTGATGGGTCTCCGGATAGCCGGTGATGCCGATCTCGTCGAAGCGGGCACGGAGCGGTCCCATCGCGCGGAGGAGGTCGACGGCGCCGGGGAACTCCCCGGGCTCGGCGGCGTCGCCGGCGGGCACGAACAGCTCGCGCACGCCCGCCTCCAGCAGGCGCTCGACCACCTCCTCGAGGTGCGCCCGGTCGCGCACGAGCCGGGCCGAGACGTGCGGCACGACGGGATAGCCCGCGCGCGCCAGGTGCTCGGACAGCTCCAGCGTGGCCTCGAGCCCCCTGCGCGGCGACGCGGTCACGGTCACCCTCACGTCGGTCTCGAGGTGGGCGAGCACCTTCTCCTCGATGCCCTCGAGCGGGAAGATCTCGAAGCGGGGGCGGCGCAGGAGGTCGGCGAGCGCAGCCGCCTGGCGAAACTTCAGGCCGGCCGCCGTCGCCTCGGTCATGCCGGCGCCTGCGGCGCAGCCGCGCCGGGGTGGGCCGCGAGCCGGCCGTTCCCGTCGAAGCGCTCGACTTCGTAACCGGCGTCCACGAGCGCAGCGACGATCGCGGCGGCGTGGTCCTCCCCGCGCGTCTCGAGCACGAGGTCGACGCCGGTCTCGCGCACGTGCAGCGGGACCGCCTCGCGCAGGTGGTTGACGGTGACGAGGTTGCCGCCGGCGTCCGCGACCTGCGCGAGCAGCCGCGCCAGGCCGCCGGGTCGATCGTCGACGCGCGTGAACAGCCGCATCCGGCGACCCTCCGCCGTCTCGTGCCGGCGCACGACGCCGGCGAGCACGCCCGCGTCGACGTTGCCGCCGGAGAGCACGACGACGGTCGCACCCTGCGGGTCCGGCGTGACGGCACCCGTGCGCAGCGCGGCGATCCCCACGGCGCCGGCGCCCTCGACGACGAGCTTCGCGCGCTCGAGCAGCATCACCATCGCGTCGGCCACGTCGTCCTCGTCGACCGTGACGAACGCGTCGACCCACTGCGCGACGAGCGGCAGGGTCAGCCCCCCCGGGCGCTTGATCGCGATGCCGTCCGCGATCGTCGGCCCGCCGTGGACCTCGACCGGCGCGCCGCCGGCCAGCGACGCCGCATAGGCCGCGCACGCCGCGACCTGCACCCCGACGATCCGCACCTGCGGGCGCGCCGCCTTCACGACGCCGGCCAAGCCGCCGATCAGCCCGCCGCCGCCGACCGGCACGACGATCGTCGCGAGGTCGGGCACGTCGTCGAGCAGCTCGAGCCCGAGCGTGCCCTGGCCGGCGACGATCTCGGCGTCGTCGAACGGGTGCACGAACACGGCCCCGGTATCCTGCGCGCGCTCGCGGGCGTGCGCGACGCACTCGTCGACCGACGTCCCACCCAGTCGCACGATGCCGCCGAAGCCGCGCACGGCGGCGGCCTTGGACAGCGACGCCTCGGCGGGCATGAACACCTCGCACGCCAGCCCGCGCGCGCGGGCGGCGTAGGCGAGCGATTGCGCGTGGTTGCCGGCGCTGCCGGCGACGACGCCTGCGGCGGCCTGGATGCGATCGACCTTGGCCAGCGCGCCGCGCAGCTTGAACGAGCCGGTGCGCTGCAGGTTCTCCGCCTTGAGCAGCACGGTGCCGCCGCACTCGTCGGACAGGCTGCGGGAGGTCAGGACCGGCGTGTGGCGGACGAGGTCGCGGGTGCGCGCCCGCGCGTCCCGCACCGCATCCACGCCCAGCCAGCCGTCCAGCATGGGCGTCCGCGTGCGCATCCTTCTGATATATCAATGCCGCACCTCGGCGGCAAGCGATCCGCCGCGCGTCGACGTAGGTTTGACGCTCCGACCTCCATGGCCGTCCAACCCTCGAGCCCTCCGGCCGGCGATGCGCCGTCCAGCCGCCTCTTCGCCGAACGCGCGTACCACGAGTTGCGCGACCGCATCGTCACGCTGCGGCTGCCACCCGGCACCGTGCTGCGCGAGGACGCGCTCATGCGCGACCTGGACGTCGGCCGCACGCCGCTGCGCGAGGCCGTCAAGCGGCTCGCGCTCGAGAACCTCGTCGCGGTCCAGCCGCGCCGCGGCACCTTCGTCTCGGCCGTCGACGCGGCGGACATCGTCCAGATCACCGAGGTGCGGGCAGAGCTGGAGGGCTACGCGGCCCAGCTTGCCGCGCTGCGGATGGACGGCGCGACGCGTGCGATCGCAGAGGCGCTCCTGCGCGAGGTCGAGGACCTCACGCGCGACGACGACTACGACGGCCTCATGCGCTTCGACCAGCGGATCCACCGCTTCATGTGGGAGGCGTCCGGCAACCCGTACCTGATCGACACGCTGGAGCGCTACTTCACGCTGTCACTGCGCGTCTGGTACCTCGTGCTCGACCGCGTCCCCGGCCTCGGGCACGCCGTGCACGACCAGGCGCAGCTGATCGAGGCGCTGCTCGACCGCGACGGCACGCGGGCGCGCACGATCATGCGCGAGCACGTGCTCGCGTTCCAGCGCGAGATCATCGCGGCGTTCAGCCGCGGGTAGGTGGGCCCGTGATATAGCTGGCGCCCGCACGACCAGGCAACCCGAGGAGGCACCCATGGCGACGGTCACGATGACGCGCCTGTTCATCGCCGGCGCATGGGAGGACGCGCGCTCCGGGGAGACGATCCAGGCGATCAGCCCCGCCACGGGCGAGCGGATCGGCGACGTCGCACAAGGCGACCGCGAGGATGCCGGCCGCGCCGTCGACGCCGCACGTGCCGCGTTCCCCGCCTGGGCCGCCGCGACCGCGTTCGAGCGCGCCGGCGCGCTGCGCCGGATCGCCGACGCGTGCGAGCGCAGGCGCGACGAGCTCGCACGCGCCCTAACGCTCGACCAGGGCAAGCCGCTGTACGCCGAGTCCTACGACGAGGTCGACGAGCTCGTCGCGATGTGGCGCGGCGCGGCCGAGGACGGCATCCGCATCGAGGGCTCGATCCCGCCGAGCCTCACTCCCGGCACGCGCGTGCTGCTGCTGCGCCGCCCGAAGGGGCCCGTGGCGGTCGTGACGCCGTGGAACTGGCCGTACACGATGCCGGCTGAGCTGGTCGCCCCCGCGCTGGCGTCGGGCAACACCGTCGTGTGGAATCCCGCACCCAGCACCGCGGTCTGCTCCGGGTTGCTGGCCGAATGCGTGGCCGAGGCGGAGCTGCCGCCCGGCGTGTTCAACTTCGTGCCCGGAGAGGGGCCGGTGGTGGGCGACGAGATCGTCTCGCATCCGCACGTCGCGGCCGTCGGCTTCATCGGCTCGACCGCGACGGGCAACCGGATCGCGCAGCGTGCGGCGGGCAAGTCGCTGCTGCTGGAGATGGGCGGCAACGGACCGCTGGTCGTGCTCGACGACGCCAACCTGGACGCCGCCGCCGACGCGGCCATGACCGCCTGCTTTCTCTGCGCGGGCCAGAGCTGCACCGCCGGCGAGCGCCTGCTGGTCCACGAGGCCGTCCGCGAGGACTTCGTCGCGCGCCTGGCCGAGCGCGTCGCCGCGAGCTCGCAGCTCGGCGACCCGCTCGCCGAGGGCACCCGGATGGGGCCGCTCAACAACGAGGGCGTGGCGGCGAAGATGGACGTCCACGTGCGCGACGCCGTGCAACGTGGCGCGCAGGCGGTCACGGGCGGCGCGCGCGCCGACGGCTTCCCCACCGACCTGTACTGGCCGGCCACCGTCCTCGACGGGGTCCCAGCCGACGCCCGGGCGGCGACCGAGGAGACGTTCGGGCCGATCGCCCCCGTCGTCTCGATCGGCTCGCTCGAGCAGGCGATCGAGCTCACCAACGCCTCCCCGTACGGGCTGCTGAGCGCCATCTTCACCGCCGACCTGCGCAAGGGCCTGCGCTACGCCGAGGAGGTGCGCAGCGGGCTCGTCAACATCAACGAGACCACGAACTACTGGGAGAACCACCTGCCGTTCGGCGGCCGCGCGGGCACCGACAGCGGCAGCGGACGGGTCGGCGGACGTTATCCGTTCGAGCTGCTCACCGAGCTCCAGACCGTCGTCATCGGTCCGGCGTAGGGTGGCGAAGCGGCGACCACTGGGGTACCATGCCGCTCGGGATGAGGGTGATATATCTGTTAGAGTCAGCGTGAGCGAGGCGACCGACACGGTCGGCGCCCCGCCTGCCGAGGCGCCACAGGGCGTGGACCGCAGCGGAGCGCCGCTCGTCCAGGCGAGCGGCGTCTGGAAGATCTTCGGCTCGCGCGCCGACCGCATCATCGGAACGCCCGACGCGGACCTGCCGCGCGCCGAGCTGCACGAGAAGACGGGCTGCACGATCGCCGTGCGCGACGTCTCGCTCGAGATCTGGCCCGGCGAGGTGTTCGTCGTGATGGGCCTCTCGGGCTCGGGCAAGTCGACGCTGGTGCGGACGCTGATCCGCCTGATCGAACCCACGGCCGGCGACATCCGCATCCTCGGCTCCGACGTGATGGCCGCCGACCCGGCCGAGCTGCGCGAGCTGCGCCGGCACACCGTCTCGATGGTCTTCCAGCACTTCGGGCTGCTCGCCCACCGCACGGTGGTCGACAACGTGGCGTTCGGGCTGGAGATCCAGGGAGTCGCCAAGCCGGAGCGCGGCGCGCGCGCAAGCGAGGTGCTGCAGCTGGTCGGGCTCGAGGACGTCGCCAACCAGTTCCCCGACCAGCTCTCGGGCGGGATGCAGCAGCGCGTCGGCCTCGCCCGCGCGTTCGCGGTCGACCCGAAGCTGATGCTCTACGACGAGCCGTTCAGCGCGCTGGACCCGCTGATCCGGCGCGACATGCAGGACGAGGTCTGCCGCCTGCAGGTCGAGACCGGCAAGACGATGCTGTTCATCACGCACGACCTGCCCGAGGCGCTCCGGCTCGGCGACCGCATCGCGATCATGCGCGACGGCGCGATCGTCCAGCTCGGGACGCCGGAGGAGCTCGTGGGCGCCCCGGCCGACGACTACGTCGCCAACTTCGTCCGAGACATCCCGCGCACGGACGTGCTCACGCTGCGCTCCTGCATGCGGCCGCTGCGGCCGGGCGAGGTCACCGCGGGCCCGGAGCTCGACGCGGCGACGACGATCAAGGACGCCGTGCCCGTGGTGGCCGCGCACGACGGCGCCGTCCGCGCCGTGGAGGGCGGGCACGTCGTCGGCGTCGTCGACCGGGTCGCGGTCCTCCAGGCCATGGCCGCCACCCCCGAGGACCCCGGTGGCGGTCGCTAGCGAGCGCTTCGCCGCGCCGGCGATCCCGGCGCCCTCACCCCGCTGGCGCGGCCGGCCGGCGCAGGTCGGCGCGGTCGTGGCGCTCATGCTCGCCGCGTTCGCGCTGCTGCGCGGGGAGCTCGCGTACCCGGGCGGCCTGACCTGGAGCGCGCTGCCCGAGCGCCTGGACAGCTTCCAGAGCTGGCTGCTCGACCAGCGCACCGCCGAGGACCGCAACATCGTCTTCGCGATCTTCGACGGCTTCCGTGCGCTTGCCGACTGGCTCGTCACGGCGCTCGACGACGCGCTGGTGTGGATGACCTGGGTCGGCACCGCGGCCGCGGGCGTGCTGCTCGTCTGGCGCTTCGGCGGCTGGCGTGCGGCGCTCGTCGTGCTGGCCGCGTTCGCCTCCTTCGCGCTGATGGGCCTGTGGGAGCAGAGCATCCAGACGCTCGCGCTCATGCTCGCCGCCGTGGCGCTCTCGCTGGCGATCGGGATGCCGATCGGCGTCGCCGCCGGGCGCTCGCCGCGCGTGCACCGCGCGATCACGCCGGTGCTGGACGCGATGCAGATCGTGCCCGCGTTCGCCTATCTGATGCCGGTCGTGATCCTGTTCTCCGTCGGGCCGGCGGCCGCGGTCATCTGCACGATGATCTACGCCGTCCCGCCGGCCGTGCGCATCACGGCGCTGGGCATCCGGGGCGTGACCGCCGACACCGTCGAGGCGTCCAAGGCGCTCGGCGCGACCCCGCTGCAGACGCTGGTGAAGGTGCAGCTGCCGCTCGCCCGACGCCAGCTGCTGCTGTCGGTCAACCAGACGATCATGTTCGCCCTCTCGCTCGTCGTGATCGCCGGGCTGATCGGTGGCCGCGGACTGGGCGACGTGGTGACGAACGGGCTGTACTCCAACGCGGCGCTCGCGCTGCTGGCCGGCGCGGCGATCGTGATCATGGCGATCGCGCTTGACCGCGCGACGGCGGCGATCGCCGAGCGCACCGACCCGGTGCGCCGGCACCTGACCGACGACGGCCGCCGCCGCGCGCGCCTGGTCACGCTCGCGACGTTCGCCGCCATCGCGCTGATCGTGGCGATCGCGCGCGTGCTCGGCGTCGACGGCTCCTACCCCGACGAGTTCGAGACCGCGAGCTATCTCTATGCGGCGACGCTCGAGGACACGCTGCTGGGCTGGATCCAGTCGGTGCTCGACTACGTGCAGGACCCGGCGTCGTTCATCTTCGGCATCACCGAGCCCGTCGGCAACTTCCTCGTCCAGTACGCGCTCGAGCCGCTGCGCGTCTGGCTCGTCGAGATGCCGTGGTTCGTCACGGTGGGCGGACTGGCCGGGATCGCGTTTCTCGTGAGCGGCGTGCGCCCGGCGGTCACCGTGGCGCTGATGCTG
>JBPCNM010000264.1:0-6875 GCA_051001255.1 Solirubrobacteraceae bacterium | reverse complement strand
GGAGGGGACGGTGAAGTTCCACGTCAAGAACATCCTGCGCAAGCTGCGGGTGGCGAACCGGGCCGAGGCGACCTCGCGCTACCTGCACCTCGCCTACCGCCGCGGCGGTGTCCCGGGCGACTGAGCTCGCGCTCGAGGGCTGGTGGGTCGACTGACGGCAAGGTCTGCCGCGCCTACAGTGCGGGAGATGCGGTGGCGGCGACCCGGCAAGGACGAGGAGGGCCCCGTCGACGACCGGACGTGGTCGGCCAGGACGAGCATCCCGCCCGGCCGGACCGGGACCGACATGGTGGCGGAGACGGCGCTCCCCGCGGAGACCGGACCGATCTGGGCGCCCGACGAGCTGTCCGTCTGGCCGGTCGAGGGCGGCCGGTACGGACTGGACGCGCACTACTTCGGCGCCACCGGCTCGCGCCGCGCGGAGCACCAGCGGAGCCGGCTGGCCCAGGTCAACCTCACGGCGACCGTGCGCTCCAACGATCGCGGCGGGTCGACGCTCCGGCTGGGGCCGCTCCAGCATCGCGCCGCGTGGCTGGCGCTGGAGGCGTTCCTCGGCCGCCCGCTCGACACCGAGGAGGCGCCGGCTACGCCTGAAGGCAGCGGGCCTGCTCCGTGACGCCGTGCCGGGCGGCGGCCGCCGGGCAGCGGGGGACCATGGGGCTCAGCCCGCGGCCCCGTGGCGCGCGAGCAGCAGCTCGCCGAGCTCGCGCGCACGCGCGGCGGCCTTCAGGTCGCCCTCGGCGGCCGCGACGATGGAGCCCTTCATCAGGATGTGCCACTGGCGCGCGACGGCGTCCGGGTCCTCGACGCCGGCGGCCTCGGCCAGGGCGCTCAGGAACGCGCGGATCTCGGCGAGGTGCAGCACGCACGCGTTGCGGACCGGGTGCCCCGGCTCGGTCACCTCGAGCATCACGTTGATGAACGAGCAGCCCTCGAAGCCCTCGCGCGCGAACCACTCGCCGAACGTGTCGAAGATCGCCAGCAGGCGGCCGGCCGGCGTCGACGCCCGCCGCTCGACCTCCGCCTGCAGCCAGGCGCGCGTCCACTGCTGCTCACGTCGCTCGAGGAAGGCGAGGATCAGCTCCTCCTTGGAGGCGAAGTTGCGATACAGCGTCATCTTCGCCACGCCGGACTCGGCGATGATGCGGTCGACGCCGACCGCGCGCGTGCCGTGGCGGCTGAAGAGGTCGTAGGCCGTGGCGAGCACCCGCTCGCGCCCGCTCGCCGGCCCGTCGCTGGACTCCTGCGGCGCCAAAGCCATGGTGCGACCCGACTATAGAGGCCGGTTCGCGGGTACTCGCGGGCAGTCCACCGCCCGAGGGAGGCATTGTCAGGGATGTCGCTGCTTGACCGCGACCGGACGGTCGCACCGCCGGGGTACCGGCGCTGGCTGATCCCGCCGGCCGCGCTCGCCGTGCATCTCTCGATCGGCCAGGTGTATGCGTTCAGCGTGTTCAAGGAGCCGCTGGTCGCGCACTTCGACACCCGGCTCACGCCGATCTCGGTGATCTTCAGCATCGCGATTGTGATGCTGGGGCTCTCGGCCGCGTTCGGCGGGACGTGGGTGGAGCGCAGCGGCCCGCGCAAGGCGATGTTCCTCGCCGCCTGCTGCTGGGCGGTCGGCTTCCTCGTGGCCGCGCTGGGCGTCGCCACCGACCAGCTCTGGCTCGTCTACCTCGGCTACGGCGTGATCGGTGGCATCGGCCTCGGCATCGGCTACATCTCGCCGGTCTCGACGCTGATCAAGTGGTTCCCTGACCGGCCGGGCCTCGCGACGGGCCTGGCGATCATGGGCTTCGGCGGCGGGGCGCTGATCGCCTCGCCGCTCTCCAAGGCACTGCTCGACGCGTACGCCGACAGCCCGGCCGATGCCATCGCACCGGCGTTCCTGACCCTCGGCGCCCTCTACTTCGTCGTGATGATGCTCGGCGCGTTCACCGTGCGGGTGCCGGCGGAAGGCTGGCGGCCCGCGGGCTGGAGCCCCGACGTGGCGCGCAAGCGCAGCCTGGTGACCACGGGCGACGTGACCGCGGCGAACGCGATCAAGACGCGGCAGTTCTGGCTGCTGTGGATCGTCCTGTTCTGCAACGTGACGGCGGGCATCGGCATCCTCGAGCAGGCGTCGCCGATGATCCAGGACACTTCGACACGGTGAGCGCGGCGGCCGCGGCCGGGTTCGTGGGGCTGCTCTCGCTGTGCAACATGAGCGGGCGCTTCGTGTGGTCCTCGACGTCCGACGCGATCGGGCGCAAGCCCATCTACACGGTGTACCTCGGCCTCGGCGCGCTGCTCTACTTCCTGCTGGCGGCGACCGGAACGGCGTCCGTCGCGTGGTTCGTGCTGCTGACCGGCATCATCCTGTCGTTCTACGGCGGGGGCTTCGCCACGGTGCCGGCTTACCTGAGGGACCTGTTCGGCACCCTCCAGGTCGGCGCGATCCATGGCCGGCTGCTGACCGCGTGGTCGGCGGCGGGCGTTGCCGGCCCGCTGATCGTCAACGCGATCGCCGACGCGCAGACCGCGGCCGGCAAGTCCGGCGCGGACCTCTACACGCTCTCGATGTACATCATGGTCGGCGTGCTGCTCGTCGGCTTCGTCGCCAACCTGCTGATCGGGCCCGTGCACCGGCGCCATATGGAGCCGCCGGAGGGCGCCGGGCGCTTCCGACGGGACGCCGAGCCGGCCGCCGGGGGCGTGCCCGCCGTGACCGCCGAGAGGAGCTGAGGGCATGGACCAGGACACCTCCCGGCGCGGCGGCGAGATCCGTGGGATGGCGCTGTGGGTCATCGTCGGCGCCGGGCTGCTCTACGGCGTCGTCAACACCGCCCGTCAAGTCGTCGATCTGTTCGGAGGCTGATCATGGACGCGTCCGCACCGTTCGAGGACGCCGTCGCCGGCTACGCGCCGCCGCACGAGCACCGGCCGCTCGGCGCCTACGCCGGCCTGAGCGCCGCGTTCGGCGCCGCGTTCGGCGGCGCGCTCGTGGCCCTGCAGGCCGGCGGCCGCGAGCTGCCCGAGCGTCCCTCGCCAGGCGACATCGCGCTGGCGGGGATCGCCACGCACAAGGTCACCCGGCTGCTGGCCAAGGACAAGGTGACGAGCTTCATCCGTGCGCCGTTCACGCGCTACCAGGAGCCGGCCGGGCACGGCGAGCTCGAGGAGGCGGCACGCGGAACCGGCGCGCGCCTGGCGATCGGCGAGCTGCTCGTGTGCCCCTACTGCCTGGCGCAGTGGGTCGCGGCGGGCTTCGCGGTCGGCCTCGTCGCCGCTCCCCGCGCCACGCGCTTCATCGCCGGCATGTACGCGGCGGAGACGGTCTCGGACTTCCTTCAGCTCGCGTACAAGGCCGCCGAAGACCGCGCCTGACGCAGATGCCGGCGCCGATCCGCGACCACGCGCTGCTCTCGGACTGCCGCACGGCTGCGCTGGTGACCCGCGCGGGCGCGGTGGACTGGTGGCCGGCGCCGCGCTTTGACTCGCCGAGCGCGTTCAGCGCGCTGCTCGACGACGACGCCGGGCACTGGACGCTGTGCCCGAGCGCGCCGTTCGAGGCGACTTGGCGCTACCGCCCCGGAACGCTCGTGCTGGAGACGACGATGCGAACGGCAGGAGGGACGCTGCGGGTCACCGACGCGCTGGCGTTCGCGCCCGGCGCGCGCGGCCACGAGATCGGGCGCGACGCCCCGCACGCCCTGGTGCGGGTCGCCGAGGCGCTCGGCGGCGACGTGGCGGTGCGGCACGAGTGCGTGCCGCGGCTGGAGTACGGGCTGGCGGTCCCGCGCATGGTCGAGGAGGCCGGCGGCGTGGCGACCGTCGGCGGGCCGGAGCGGATCTTCCTGCGTGGGGAGCGGCCGCTCGCGCCCGATGGTGGCAAGGCGTGCGCGGCGTTCGAGCTGCGCGCCGGCGAGCGCGCCGGCTGGGTGGCGCATCGCGTACCCGGCGCCTTCGGCGAGACGCCCCCGGCGCTCGACCCGCACGCGACGCTCGAGGACACCGCGGCGGCCTGGCGCTCGTGGAGCGAGCTGCACCACGGCCACGAGGGCGCACACGCCGAGGCCGTGCGCTTCGCGGGCGTCGTGATCCAGGGCCTCACCTACCAGCCCAGCGGTGCGGTCGTCGCCGCGGCCACCACGTCGCTCCCCGAAGTCGCCGGCGGCGACTCGAACTTCGACTACCGCTTCACGTGGCTACGCGACGCCGCGATGATCGGGCGCGCCCTCTCCGCCTCGACGTGTAGCGACGAGGCCGAGCGTTACTTCGACTGGATGGTGCGCGCCGGCGTGAGCTGCCGGCACGCCGAGCAGATCCAGATCGTGTTCGGCGTCGAGGGGGAGCGCGACCTGGCCGAGCACGAGCTGGCCCATCTGGCGGGGCATCTCGGCTCGCGCCCGGTGCGCGTGGGCAACGCCGCGTGGAAGCAGAAGCAGCTCGACGTGCTCGGCCACGTGCTCGATTGCGCGTGGGTGATCCGCGACGGGCTCGGCACGCCCGACGCGCTGACCGCGTCGTTTCTGTGCGAGCTCGCCGATCGCGCGTGCGCGCAGTGGCGCGAGCCCGACTCGAGCATCTGGGAGGGGCGCGAGGGCGAGCGCGACTACGTCGTCTCCAAGGTCGGCTGCTGGGTGGCGCTCGACCGTGCGGTGCGGCTCGCGGACCGGCTAGGGAGCGCCGCCGATCCCCGCCGCTGGGCGGCCGCGCGCGACGCGATCCGCGACACCGTGCTGCGCGACGGCTGGAGCGAGGAGCGCGGTGCGTTCACCGGCGCGTTCGGCTCCGATCACCTCGACGTCGGCGTGCTGCTGCTCCCGCTGAGCGGCATCGTCGCCTTCGACGACCCGCGCATCACGCGGACGATCGCGCTGCTCGAGGACGAGCTCGGCGACGACGGCCTGCTGCAGCGCTGGAGCGGGGCCGAGGACGGCGCGTTCCTGCTCGCGTCGTTCTGGCTGTCGGAGTGTCACGCCCGCGCGGGGCGGCTCGACCGGGCGCAGGCGGTCTTCGAGCGGGCGGCCGGCGCCGCCAACGACCTCGGCCTGCTGGCCGAGGAGGTGGACGCCGCGACCGGCGATCCCCTCGGCAACGTGCCCCAGGCGATCTCCCACATCGGCCTGGTCAACGCCGCACAGGCGCTGACCGAGACGGCGCAGGGCGCTCAGGCGACCCGCTCGCTGTCGAGCTCTCCCATCGGCGGCGCGCTGCGCTGAGCGGCGAGCGTGCGCTTGCGCGGGCGCTTGACGCGGACGTATTCGGCGGCGAAGTAGGAGCCGATGACGAACGCGAAGGCTCCTGCCTGGGCGCCGAGCGTCTCCCACGTGGGGAAGATGCCGAACCAGGTGCCGAGCCAGTAGGGGACCTCGAGGTCGACCGAGTGGATCGGCAGCCAGCCGGCGCCCTGCATCGTGCGGACGGTCGCACCGACCATGACCACCAGGACGAAGGCGAGGAGCACGCCGGTGACGATCAGCATGCGCTTGTAGGGCAGTTTGCGCTGGAGCTTGAACGTCACGACGGCGACCACGGCGGTGGCGGCGAGCCCGAGCAGGGCGCCGGCGACCGTGGCGCGCAGGCCGGCGGAGAGCTCGAGCGACTGCAGGAACAGGGTCGTCTCGAAGCCCTCGCGGTAGACGCTCGTGAGGCCGAGCATGAAGAGGCCGAGCACCTGGGCGCTGAAGAACGCGATGCGGGCGTCTTCATCGCGCGCGAGCAGCGCCTTGCGGCGCTTGTGGAACGAGGAGATCCATTCGGTCCAGTAGACCTTGTGGAAGAACCAGTTCATGACCAGCAGCAGCACGGCGATGGCGACCAGGCCGACGATCGCCTCGAGCTTCTCGCCGTACTGCTGCAGCGAGCTCAGCAGCGTGGTGGCCAGCAGGAAGGTGACGATGCTGACGGCCAGGCCGGCGAGCGCGCCGAGCAGCACCGGCCGGCGCTTGCGCCGGTTGGGGCCGAGGAAGCTCGCGGTGATGGCGGCGAGGATCAGCACCGCCTCGAGGCCCTCGCGGAAGACGATGATCGCGGCGTTGGTGATGACCGTGGTCTCCGAGGCGGAGTCGCCGAGGGTGGCGGCCACGTCGGCGAGCTTGTCGTCGAGCACCGCGTGGGTGGCCCTGATCTCCTTGCGCGGCGCCTGCCCGGCCACGAGCTCGGCGAGACCGGGCCGGTCGAGCGCGCCGAACCAGATCAGGCCCTCGACGTCGGCGGCGAGCGCCGGGTCGAACGCCTGCAGGCGGCGTTCGGGCCCGAACTCGAAGATCGCGTAGAGCTCGACGCGCGTCTGCTCGGCCTGGCGGTAGCGGCCGGCGGCGACCTGCTGCTCGAGCCGGTCGAGCGAAATCTGGATCAGGTCGAAGTCGCCTTCGTCGGACTGCTCCTCCCACGCGTCGGGGAACAGCGCCGCCAAGCGCTCGCCGATCGCCTCGCCCTGCGCTTCGACCTCGCCGACCCCCGGTACGTCCTGCGGGTCCTCCTGGGCGCCGCGCAGCACGCCGTCGAGCGCTTCGAGCCGGGCCTCGACGTCGGCGGTGGTGCGGGCGTCGATCCGCGCGAGCGCGCCCTGGAGGTCGGCGAGCGCGGCCTGGGCGGCGGTCGAGAACGCGAGTCCTTCCTGGATCTCGAACGCGACGGTGACGCGGTTGCCCTCGACGCCGTGGTCGTACTCGATCGGGATCAGCGACACGAACTTCGCGAGCTGGTTGGCCCGCCGCGCCTGCTCCTCCGGCGTGAACGGCGCCGCGGTGAACCCGGATAGCCGGCGTGCGACGTCGGCGCGCGCCGCCTCGACCGCCCCGTCGTCGGCGCGCACCGCCGCGCCCCGGAGGGCGGCGACCGCGGCCTGTGCCTCGCGCTCGGCCGCGGCGCCCCGCTCGGCCCGGTAG
>JBPCNM010000263.1:0-3023 GCA_051001255.1 Solirubrobacteraceae bacterium | reverse complement strand
CTGCAGGACCAGGTCAAGCGCGACTTCCTCGACGCCCAGGCGTTCGGCGAGCTGTTCGGCTCGCGCGGCATCTCCGACGAGCACACGATCGTGCTCTACGGCGATCGCAACAACTGGTTCGCGGCCTACACGTACTGGTATCTCAAGTACTACGGCCACGACGACGTCAAGCTCGTCAACGGCCCGCGCGAGAAGTGGATCGCCGAGGGTCGCCCGACCAGCACGGACGTCCCGAGCCATCAGGCGGCCACGTTCACCGCGCAGGAGGGCGACGCGGCCATCCGCGCGACGCGCGACGAGGTGCTCGCCGCGTTGGACGCCGAGACCCGACTGGTCGACGTGCGCTCGCCGCAGGAGTTCTCCGGCGAGCTGATCGCGATGCCGGGCTACGAGCAGGAGGGCGCCCAGCGCGGCGGCCACATCCCGGGCGCCAAGTCGGTGCCGTGGGCCCAGGCGGTGCAGGAGGACGGGACGTTCAAGTCGGCTGACGACCTGGCCGAGCTCTACGGCGCCAAGGGCGTCACCAACGGCGCCGACATCATCGCCTACTGCCGCATCGGCGAGCGCTCGGCGCACACCTGGTTCGTGCTGCACGAGCTGCTCGGCAAGGACGACGTCAAGAACTACGACGGCTCCTGGACCGAGTGGGGCAACCTCGTCGACGTACCGGTCGAGAAGGGCCCCTAGATCCGGTCGAGCAGGTCCGCCACGATGCGGGCGGTCGCCCCCCAGATGAGGTGGCCGTCCAGGTCGTAGGCGTCGGTCCGGAACGGCATGCCGCGGCGCACCAGCCGGCGCCGGGCGTAGCCGGCCCGCAAGCGCGCGAGCGGCAGCTCGAGCACCTGGCCGACCTCGGTCTGCTGCAGCACCCAGGCGAAGCCGGGCTCGATCAGCCCCACGAAGGGATAGATCGCGTAGTTCGTGACGAACGTCGGCGTCGGCTGCAGCGCGCCGAGCAGCTCGACGGCGTCCGGCGGAAGCCTGATCTCATCGTGGGTCTCGCGCAGCGCGGTCGCGCACAGGTCGGGATCCTCGTCGTCGCGCCGGCCACCGGGGAAGGAGATCTCGCCGGCGTGCCGGCGCAGCTCGGCGCGGCGCTCGGTGAAGACGGCGTGCAGCTCGCCGCCGGCGTCGAGGTAGAGCGGGACGAGGACCGCCGCGTGCTTGGCTCCCGGGACGGCCAGCGTGACCGCCTCGGCGGGATCGAGGAGCACGCCGCGCAGCGCGGCCGCGACCTCGGTGCGCGTCCTCAGACGAGCTCCACCCGCTCGTCGAAGGCGACCTCGCCCTCGAGCGTCCGGTGCACGGGGCACTTGGCGGCGATCACGGTCAGCCGCTCGACCTGCTCCTCGGACAGGTGGGCGGGCATCTTCATCACGAGCCCGAACCTCGTCGGGCAGCCGCGCTCGGCCGGCGTGTACTCGACGTCGACCCTCAGCCCGGCGACGTCCCAGCGCTTGCGCTTGGCGTACATCTCCATCGTGATCGCCGTGCAGGACGCCAGCGAGGCGGCGAGCAGCTCCTGCGGGCTCGGGCCTTCGTCCCCGCCGCCGTGCTCGGACGGCTCGTCGGCGGTGATCGTGTGCGAGCGCACGCGGACGTCGTGGCGGAAGTTCTCGAGCTGGCGGGCCGATGCGCGTATCCCGGCCATGCTACGCGAGCGGGTTGAACACCAGGCCCGTGAGGACCTTGGGGAAGAAGTAGGTCGACTTGGGCGGCATGACCTCGCCGGCGGCCGCGACCGCGCGCACCAGCTCGACGGGCGCCGGGCCCATGAACAGGCCGGCCTGGACGTCGCCCGACCGCACCCGCTCGCGCGCCCCGACGGTCGAGCGGGCGTAGTCGAGCCCGCGGAAGTGCGCGATGTCGTCCTCGCTCATCCCCAGCGCGCGCTGCAGCAGCAGCGCCTCGATCACCGCCGTGTCGAGCCGGCGGTAGGCGTCCGGCTTGCCGGGGAGCGCGGCCTCCGCGATCGCGGGGTCCTTCAGGGTCAGGCGCAGCGGGCGCCCGTGGTGCGCGTCGAGGTAGCCGATCCGCACGCGGCCGTCCTCTGCGGCCGCCGGCTCGAGCGCCTCCGCCGCGACCTCCTCGACGTCCCAGTCGCGGCGGATCGCCTCGCGCAGCGCGACGCGCTTGTCGTCGTCGAGGCCGGTGAGCAGCCGGTGGGTGGGGAAGATCGTCAGCCCGGGGTCCTGCAGGGCGACGAGGCACATCAGCACGTAGCGGTGCCCGCCGTCGCCGCCGGTCTCCTCGGCGTAGGCGCGCGCGGTCTCGTAGCGATGGTGGCCGTCGGCGATCAGGAGCTCGGCGGGCGCCAGCGCCTCCCGCACGGCGGCGATCGCGCCGGGGTCGCCGATGCGCCACAGCCGGTGGACGGTGCCGTCGCCGTCGGTCAGAACGCCGAACGGCGGGCCGCTGAGGTGCGGCGCCACCGGCGCCCACGCGTCGCCGTCGTAGAGCGAGAAGATGGGGGAGAGGTTGGCCTGCGTCGCGCGCGTCAGGCGCAGCCGATCCTCCTTCGGGCCGGGGTGCGTGCGCTCGTGCGGGCGGATCCGGCCCGAGCCGTAGTCCTCCACGCGCACGCGGGCGAACAGGCCGTGGCGCGTACGGCGCCGGCCGTCGGGGCCGGTGTAGTCCTGCTCGAGCGCCCACAGCGCGGGCTCCGGGTCGGCGACGACGACGCCCTGCGCGCGCCACTCGCGCAGCGTCGCGGCCGCGTGCGCGTAGGGATCGCCGCCCGCCGGGTCCTGCGGCAGGTCGATCGCGACGACGTTGTAGGGCGAGCGGGCGAGCAGCTCGGCGCGCTCGGCGGCGTCGATGACGTCGTAGGGCGGGGCGGCGACCGGGGCGAGGCCGCCCGTGCGGGCCAGGTCGTAGTGGAGGGCGTGCAGCGGAGTGATGTCGGTCACGGCGGCGGCGGATCCTCGAGCGTCCGCCGCCGCCGCGATCCCAACGTGCCTCCCACCCGTCCTCCAGGAGCTCGTTTCTCCCGGCGGACGCCAAAGTCCGCGGTGTAGGTGGCG
>JBPCNM010000262.1:0-4224 GCA_051001255.1 Solirubrobacteraceae bacterium | reverse complement strand
AGAGATGAGCAGCGATCGAACCACCGGTCGCAGGCTGGCGCGCGCGCTGGCTGTGGCGAGTGCGATGACGACGCTCTCCCTGGCGCTCGCTGCCGGGGCGCCCGCCGCGGTGCGGGGCGGCCATGGTGACGCCGCCGACGCCAAGGGCCCGATCGGCTGGGAGGTTTACCGGCGGCTCGATCGGCTGCCGGAGCTCTCCCGCGGCGTGCAGACCAAGCAGTTCTCGAGCTTCGATCGGACGGGCGGCAACGACGACGGCTTCGTCGGCCGCTACTCGTGCCTGCGCCAGCACGAGGGCTGTGTGATCGCGGAGAAGTCCGGTGCGGGGGAGCTCCAGTCGGTCTGGTTCACGCGCGACGAGGGCGACGTGCGCCGCACGGGGAACATCCGGATCGAGCTCGACGGGCGCACGGTGCTCGACGCGCCGCTGCAGGACGTCGTCGACGGCAAGCTCGGCGCGCCCTTCTCGTTCCCGCTTGTGGCCAGCGCCGATCAGAGCTCCGGCGGGGTCTACGTCAAGGTCGCGATGCCCTACCGGCGGTCGATGAAGATCACGACCGCGCAGAACCCGCTCTTCTACCACGTGAGCTATCGGGAGTTCGCGGACGCCCGGGGCGTGCGGACGTTCGATCGCACCGACGAGGCCGCCGACGTGCTGGCCACCCTGCGCGCCGCCGGCACGCGCGATCCCAAACGCGCCCGGCGCGGCGCGCGCACGAGCGACCGCAGCTTCTCGCTCGCGCCCGGGCGCAGCGTGACGCTGGCGCAGACCGATGGCCCCGGCTCGATCTCCCAGCTGCGCCTGCGCATCCCGCAGCTGATCGGGCCCGACCGGTTCCGCATCACCGACGACGGGCGCGCGTTCGGCCCCGGCGGCTCGAGCGAGTTCACGATCGCGCTCGACCCCGCCAACCAGGGCGTGAAGCTCACGCGGCGGCTGGACGCCGGCATCGGCAACCAGCGCGCCGACGTGCTCGTGGACGGGGTGAAGGTCGCGCAGTGGGACAGCGGGTCGTCGGCGGGGCGCGGCCAGTGGGCCGACGAGTCGGTCACGCTCCCCGCATCCGCGACCGCAGGCAAGTCGCAGGTGACCGTCCGCAACGCGTTCGTCTCCTCCGACGTGGACTTCAACGAGTTCCACTACATGGCGGACTCGATCGTCGGCGGCGAGCCGAAGCGCACGGACGAGGTCGACCTCGGCGCCCAGCACGCTGAAGCCGAGGCGGCGCACGAGTACGAGATCACCGGGCAGACCTTCCAGGGCACGCGCACTTTCTCCTACGCGCGCACCCCGGCGGAGACGGCCGAGGAGGAGGCGCGCGTCGCGCGCTCCACCGCCGTGCTGCGTGACGCGCGCGTGCGCATCACGTTCGACGGGGCGCGGACCGTCGACGCGCCGCTGGGCGAGTTCTTCGGCTCCGGCCTGGGCGAGTACGAGGTCCGCTCGCTGTTCTTCGCGATGCAGACGGCCGCCGACGGATCCTACTTCTCGTGGTGGCCGATGCCCTACGCCGACCGCGCCACGGTCGAGCTCTACAACGGCTCGCAGGTCCCGATCGAGGCCGGTGACGCGAGCGTGACGTCCGCCCGCGACCTGCGGTGGGCGCGGGCGCTGTCGCCACGCGGCGGCGCGGGTCGCTTCCACGCCACGGCCAAGCGCGGCGAGACCACGCCGGGCCGCGACTGGACGTTTCTCGACGCCAGCGGTCGCGGCAAGTTCGTGGGCGTCAGCCACACGATGCGCGGTCACACCGCCTCGGGCAACATCCGCGGCTACCTCGAGGGGGACGAGCGCGTGCACGTCGACGGTTCGCGGACCCCGCAGCTGCACGGCACCGGGTCGGAGGACTTCTACGGGGGCGGCTGGTACTTCAACCGCGGCGCGTTCAGCGACCCGATGAACGGCCACGCGGCCGAGGAGACGCGCTCGTTCGGCTGCGCGCAGCAGTGCGACGCCGCCTACCGGCTGATGATCGGCGACGCCGTGCCGTTCGCGAGCGCGCTGCGCTTCACGATCGAGCATGGGCCGCAGAACGACGAGCCGGCCGAGTACGGCTCGACGGCGTTCTCCTACGAGCAGCCCCGGTTCGCGCTGGCGCACACCGACGTCGTCGACGTCGGCGACGAGCGCTCCGAGCGGGCCCACGCGTTCCGCGGCGCAGGCGCCGTGTGGCAGCTCGCGGCCACGTTCGAGGGTGACGACGACACGATCGTGCAGTTCGACGAGGGCCGCCCGGCGACCGTGCCGGTGAGGTTCACCCTGGCCACCGACAAGCGAAACGCCGGCGTGCGCCTGCGGCGGCTGTCCGACCAGCAGCAGCCCTACCAGGCCGCGCGCGTGCTTGTCGACGGGCGCGAGGCCGGCGTCTGGCGCCAGCCGCTCGGCAACCCCCACCACCGCTGGCTCGAGGACACCTTCGAGCTGCCGGCGAGCCTCACCGCGGGCCGCAAGCGGCTCGACATCCGGCTGGAGCCGCTCGACGGCGCGCCCGCGTGGCAGGCCGCGCGCTACGAGGCGCTCGCTTACGTGAGGCCGTTCGACGACCGCGAGGCGCCCGCGCTCACCACCGGTCTGCGGGCGACCGCCGGCGAGAGCAACCAGATCGAGCTCAGCTGGCGCCCGGCGTTCGACCGCGCCGGCGTGGCGCGCTACGAGGTCTACGCCTCGAAGTCGCCAGACGTCGCGATCGGGCCGGCGACGCTCGCCGGCACGACCACGGCGACCGGCTTCGTGCACGACGGGCTCGGGCTCGCGGAAACGTGGCACTACCGCGTGCGCGCCGTCGACGCCTCCGGCAACGCCGGCCGCCCGTCCCGGCGCGCGTCGGCGACGAGCGGGCGCACGCTGCGCCTGGAGGCCGAATCCCTGCTGCCCGCCGCGTCGTCCACGGCGCCGGCGGTCGCCCAGGGCAACTGCTGCGGGGCGACCTGGTCGGGCAACGCGCAGGTCTGGTTCCAGGCCCGCGACGCCGGGGACACGGTGACGCTCGCCTTCGACGTCCCGCAGGCCGGCACGTACGACCTGTCGGCCGTCTACACGCGGGCCGGCGACTACGGCATCCACACGCTGGCGCTCGACGGCATGGCGATCGGCTCGCCGTTCGACGGTTACGGCGGTGGCGTCGTCGTGGCCCCGCCGGTGGACTACGGCGCCGTCGAGCTCTCCGCCGGGCGGCACACGTTCACGTTCACGGTGACCGGTCGCAACGCCGCCTCGGGCGGGTTCTTCGCCGGCTTCGACGTGTTCGAGCTGGAGCTGCGGGCATAGTGCCTAGCAGGTGCGCGGCCGGCGCTCGCCGGGGGCCAGGCACAGCGACGTCCGCTTGGGGAGCTTGTCGTCGCGGATCTTGAAGCGGGCGACGCGACCGATCATGCCGTCCATGCGCACCCGGACCTCGACGGTTGCGCCGGGCTTCAGCCTCCGGCCTCGCAGCAGTCGCGCGAGCGTCACGTCCCTCTCTCGCTCGACCTTGACCCGCTTGGTGTCCGCCGAGCAGCCCGGGCCGGCGCAACGCAGCGTCACAACCGCCCCGAGGGGCGCACCGGACACGAGCAGGCGGACGGCCTTCGTCCCTCGCTCCGACGGCTTCCAGCGGCTGGTGATCTCGGCCGGCAGCAGCGGATAGGGGTCCGGTTTGCCGCTGCAGTCCTCGTCGATCGCGTTGCCGAACGCCTCGGGGATGCTCGGGCTGATCGCCGGGCTGTCGTCGTCGCAGTCCTGGGGCCGGCCGACCCCGTCGCCGTCGCGGTCGAAGTTGATCGCGTCACCGCCGAAGCAATCCTCGTCGATGCCGTCGTCGAGCACGTCCGCCGCCCCGGGACGGATGGACGCGTTGCCGTCGTCGCAGTCCTGCGGGCGGTTGAAGCCGTCGCCGTCGCGATCGAGGATCTGGGCGTCACCGTCCATGCAGTCCTCGTCGATGCCGTTCTCCGGAACGTCCGGGACGCCCGGATGGATCGCCGGGTCGTGGTCGTCGCAGTCGGCGGGCGCGTCGAAGCCGTCGGCGTCACGGTCGGGCTCGAGCTCCGCGGAAGCATCGACGGTCTCGCAGCCGATCGTCGTGTCGATGGTGTCGACGACTGCGCTGTCGGCGTCGGCGCCGCAGTCGACCGTCTCGGCGATCCCGTCGCGCGCGCGGAGCGTGTCGTTGCCCCTGCCGCCTGCGAAGGTGTCGCGGCCGCCGCCACCGACCAGCGTGTCGCTGCCGTTCTGGTTCTGGCTTT
>JBPCNM010000261.1:0-6048 GCA_051001255.1 Solirubrobacteraceae bacterium | reverse complement strand
GGGTTGGCCGGCCCCACGCGGGGTTGTTCGGTTGCTGCGGGCTAGCGCGCGGCGGCGGCGGGTTCGCCGACCGGGCCCTCGGCCGGCTGGGCGGGTGCCGGCTCGCCGTCTTGCGGTGGCTGGCGTAGCGTGACGAGGGCGAGCAGGGCGCCGGCGACGGCGATCGCGGCGGCGCCGAGGAACGCGGCCGAGAAGCCGTCGGTCAGCGCTTGCGGGTTACCGAGCTGGCCGGCGCCTTGGGAGGTGGCCAGTGCGGTCATGGCGGCCAGGCCGAGCGCGGAGCCGACCTGGTAGCTGGTGTTCACGATGCCCGAGGCGAGGCCGCCCTCTTCGGGGCGCGCGCTGGAGATGGCGGTGCCCAGCGACGGGATGAACGCGAGCGCCATGCCGGTCGCGGCGATCAGTGAGGCGGGTAGCACGTCGGCGGCGAAGTTGCCGTCGGGCCGGGCGAGCGACAGGCCGACCAGGCCGGCGGCGAGGACGAGCAGGCCGGCGACGATCGGTGCCTTGAACCCGAAGCGGTTGATCACCTTGGGTGCCACGACGACCATCAGGACCATGATCGCGACGGTCATCGGCAGCAGCGCCGAGCCGCCCTGGAAGGCGCCGAGCCCGAGGACCTGTTGGAGGTAGAGGTTCAAGAAGAACCACATCGGGATCCAGGCGGCGCCGAGCAGCAGCTGGGCGAGGTTGGCGGCGCCCAGGTTCGGGGTGCGGAAGATGCCCAGGCGCATCAGCGGCTGCCTGCGGGCGCCCTGGATCGCCACGAACGCCGCGAGCAGCGCCACGGCGCTGGCCAGGACGAGGATCGTGCTGGTCGAGCCCCAGCCCTGCTCGGGGGCGCGGACGATGCCGAGCACCGCGAGCGCGAGGCCGGCGGTGACGGCGATCGCACCGGGGATGTCGATCGACCCGCGCCGGGCCTGCGCGCCGGGCATCAGGCCGGGGGCGGCAGCGAGCACGAGCGCCGCGATCGGGAGGTTGATCAAGAAGACCCACGGCCAGCTGATCCACTCGGTGATCACGCCGCCGAGGAACACGCCGGCGGTCCCGCCGGCGGGGGCGGCGGCGCCGTAGAGGGCGAGCGCCTTGGTCAGCTCCTTGGGGTCGTGGCTGAAGAGCATGATCAGCAGCGTCAGCGCGGCCGGGGCGATGAACGCCGCGCCGAGGCCCTGGATCGCGCGGCCGGCGATCTCGACCCAGACGGCGTCGGCGAGGCCCGCGACGAGTGAGCCCGCGGCGAGTATCGCCCAGCCGGTGAGGAACAGCCGCTTGGCGCCGAACAGGTCTGAGAGCCGGCCGCCGAGCAGCAGCAGGCCACCGAACGCGACGACGTAGGCGTTAAAGACCCACGACAGGTTCTCCTGGGAGAAGCCGAGATCCTGCTGGATCTCGGGCAGTGCGACCCCGATGATCGAGGTGTCCATGATCACCATGAACTGCGCAAGCGCGATGAACGCGAGCGCGTACCAGCGCTTTGGGTTGGGACCTGGCATGAGCGGTGAAGACCTCCTGGAACGGTACGGGTGTTGGGTATATTGGCGCCCGAAGAAAGCGGCGGGCGGCGTACGGGGCGCGCCACCCGCCGGGTCCGGCTGCTACGACGCGCCGATGGCGTCGGCCGGCTGTTGGGGGGCGTTGGGCGGGCCGTCGGCGCGAGCCCGTTCCCGGCCGTGGGCCGTGCGCTCGGCCTGAAAGCCGCGCAGCCGCAGCGAGTTGGTCACGACGAACACGCTGGAGAGCGCCATCGCCGCCCCGGCGAACAGCGGGTTGAGGAACCCGAGCATCGCGACGGGGATCAGCACGACGTTGTAGGCGAACGCCCAGAACAGGTTGCCCTTGATCGTGTGAAGCGTCCGCCGCGAGAGCCGGATCGCGTCGGCCGCGGCGCGCAGGTCGCCGGAGATCAGCGTCAGATCGGACGCCTCGATCGCCACGTCGGTCCCGGTCCCGATCGCGAGGCCGAGGTCGGCCTGCGCGAGCGCCGGCGCGTCGTTGACGCCATCTCCGACCATCGCCACGACGCGGGCGGGCGGGCCTGATTGCAGCCGCTTGACCACGGCGGCCTTCGCGGCGGGCAGCACGTCGGCGATCACCTCCTCGATCCCGACCTCGGCCGCGACCGCGCGGGCGGTGGTCTCGTTGTCGCCGGTCAGCAGGATCGGCGTCAGCCCGAGCGCCTTGAGCCGCTCGATCGCCTCCGCGCTGGTCGGCTTGACGGTGTCGGCGACGGCGAAGATCGCGCGGGCCTGGCCGTCCCAGCCGGCGGCGATCGCCGTCTGCCCAAGCGCCTGAGCGCCCTGCCGGGCCCGCTCGAGCTCCGGCGTCAGATGCATCGCCCAATCGGCCAACAACCCCGGGCGGCCGACGACAAGCGCGTGCCCGTCGACGACGCCCTCGACTCCGAGGCCCTCACGGTTGCCGAACCCCTCGACCGCCGGCAGCGTGCCGAGCTGCGCCCTGGCCGCGGCGGCGATCGCCTGCGCGATCGGATGCTCAGAAGCGTCCTCGAGCGCCCCGACCAGCCGCAGCGCCTGCTCGTGATCCACGCCGTCGGCCGGCGTGACGTCGACCAGGCTCATCAGCCCCGTGGTCACCGTGCCCGTCTTGTCGAGCACGATCGTGTCGACCCGCCGCGTCGACTCGAGCACCTCCGGGCCCTTGATCAGGATCCCGAGCTGCGCGCCACGGCCGGTGCCGACCAGCAGCGCCGTCGGCGTCGCCAGGCCAAGCGCGCACGGGCACGCGATGATCAGCACCGCCACGGCCGTGCTGAACGCGAACGTCGCGCCGGTCCCGTCCCCGAGCCAGAACCCGAGCGTCGCGACCGACAGGGCGATCACGACCGGGACGAAGACACCGGAGATGCGGTCGGCGAGGCGCTGGACCGGCGCCTTGCCGGTCTGGGCGTCCTCGACCAGCCGGCCGATCTGCGCCAGCGCCGTGTCGGCGCCGACCTTCGTCGCACGGATGACCAGCCGGCCGCCGGCGTTGACCGTCGCCCCGACGACCTCGTCGCCCGGTGCCTTCTCGACCGGCATCGACTCGCCTGTCAGCAGCGACTGATCGACGGCGGAGGAGCCCTCCTGCACCACGCCATCCGTGGCCACCTTCTCACCCGGGCGCACGACGAAGCGGTCGCCGACCGCGAGCTGGTCGACCGGCACGCGTCGCTCGGCGCCGTCGGCGTCCAGGACGGCGACGTCCTTGGCGCCGAGCTCGAGCAGCGCGGTGAGCGCCGCGCCCGCGCGGCGCTTCGCGCGCGCCTCGAAGTAGCGTCCGGCGAGGATCAAGCTGGTGACCACGCCCGCGGCCTCGAGGTAGATGTGCGACGTGCCAGCACCGCGATCGAGCACGAGCGCCATCGGCATCTCCATCCCGGGCATGCCGGCACCGAGGAAGAACAGCGCCACCACGCTCCAGCCCCAGGCGGCCAGCGTGCCGACCGAGATCAGCGTGTCCATCGTCGCGGTGCCGTGGCGCAGGTTCTGCCACGCGACGCGATGAAACGGCCAACCCGCCCAGAACACCACCGGGGTGGCGAGCTGCAGAGCAAGCCACTGCCAGTACTCGAACTGCAGCGCTCCGATCATCGAGATCGCCAGCAGCGGCACCGACAGCACCACCGCCCCGATCAGCCGCCGACGCAGGTCGCGCACCCGGCGATCCTCGACGTCGATCTCACCCGAGTCACCCTCGGCGCCGGGCAGCCGGGCCTTGTACCCGGCCGCCTCGACCGCACCGACCAGGTCGTCCGTGCTGACCCGGGCGCGGTCGAACTGCACCGCCGCCTTCTCGGTCGCGTAGTTGACCGTCGCCTGCACACCGTCGAGCCTGTTGAGCTTGCGCTCGATCCGGTTCGCGCACGACGAGCACGTCATGCCCTCCAACGGCAACTCCAGCCGCTCAGTCGCCGTGGCCTCCGTGCTCATCGCGGCACCTCCACCGTGTACGCGACCGTGCGAACCTCACCGCCGGTCTTAAACTGCAAAAACAGCCGGTACCGGCCCGCCGACGGGAACGTCGCGGCGAACTTGATCTCGTTGCTGTGCGCCTCGATGCTCGTCGACCCGTCCTCATGCGCGTGCTCCGAGCCGCCCTCGGTCGGGTGCACGTGCAGGTAGGCGAGATCCCCCTCACGCAGCGCCACGAGATGGCCCTTGGCCCCCAGGTAGGGCTCGAGCTGCTCGAACGGCTGCCCGTTCCGCGTCACGGCGAAGGTCAGCTGCGTCTCGCGGCCGGGGCGCACGCCGGGCGCCTCGAGCGTCACGTCGAGGTCGCCCGCCGGCCTGCCGGCGGTGTCGACCGCCCGGTCGGTCGGCTCGGGCGCCGGCAGGCGCTGCGGGCGAAACTCGCCCGGGACGAACAGGTCGGTCGCCAGCGTTCGCTTCTCCCCGCCGATCTTGAAGTCGGCGTACGCGCGGTAGACGCCGGCCTCGCGCAGGTTGAGCTCGACCGACCACGTCCCGTCCTCGCCCTTGCGCGGATGGACGTGCTCGAAGATCGCCGTGTCCCGGCGGACCACGATCAGGTGCAGCCGCTTGTCGTGCTCGAGCTCGAACTCGTCGCGCACGACGCGCCCCCGCTCGTCGGTGATCCGGAAGGTGAACGGCACGGCCTTGCCCGCGCTGAAGAAGCTGCGGTCGATCTCGAAGGCGTAGCCGCCTTCGTCGACGGCCAAGCCGCTGACCGCATCGCCGGCCGGCGCACCGTGCGGCTCCTCCTCGGCCGGCGGTTGGGCGCCCGCGTCACCACCGGAATGCTCGCCACCGTGGGCATCCGCGCCACCGGCGGGCGTCTCCACTGCGCCGTGCCCGGCGTCGGCTACGACGGCCTCCTCGTCGGTCGGGTCGATCGCCGCACCGGCCAACGCCGCCCCACCGAAGGCGACGCCGAGCACCACTGCAAACGCGGCCAGTCTGGTCGGAACGTTCATGAGCTGTCTTCGCTGGTCGCTTCGTGTCCTGGATCGGCCGGCGATCACGCCGCCACCTTGTAGCCCGCAGCCTCGACTGCCTCGCGGACGGCCGCGGCGTCGACGTCGCCGCGCACGATCAGCCGCCCCGTGCCCCGATCGGCCTGCGCGGACTCGACGCCCGCCAGCTCCTCGACCTCTTCACGGACCGACAGCTCGCAGTGTCCACACGTCATGCCCTCGACGACATAGGTCTTCTCGGCAGTGGTGCTCATCGGCTCTCGTTCTCCTTACTCATACGGTGTGGGGGTATCTTTCGGGACGAACCGTATCACACCCATAGCCAGTACCCCTATCGCTTCGACGGGAACCCCGCAGGGGTAATGCTAGACTGGCGGCATGCCCGCCACGAGCACCGGCAGCCGAAGCTCGGCGCCGACGCGCGGATACTCCGCGACCAAGGACCAGCTCGCCTCCCGCCTCGCCCGCATCGAAGGCCAGGTGCGCGGCGTCCAGCGCATGGTCGACGACGACCGCTACTGCATCGACATCCTCACCCAGATCTCGGCCATCCAAGCGGCGCTCGACAAGGTGGCCCTCGGGCTGCTCGACGACCACGCGCACAAGTGCGTCATCGGAGCAGAGGGCGCCGAGCAGGCCGACAAGACCCAAGAGCTGATGGCCGCCGTCGGACGACTCATGCGCCGCGGCTGAGGACATCGGCCTGAACCGCCTCAGCGTCACCGCGACCCTGCGCCACGACTGCCTCGGCGGTTTCAAGTGACGGGGTCAGCCGGCCAGCCGGCGAGCGCCTCGTCGACGAGCACGACGGTGCGGGCGCCTTCGCCGCGGCGCAGCCGCCCGAAGGCGTCCTCGATCCCGTCGAGGTCGGTGATGTGGGTGACCACGTCGGCGACCGGGTAGCGCCCCGCGAGCGTCATCTCCGCCATCGTGGCGAGCAGCCCGGCGGCGTCGCCCGACCCGTAGTAGCTGCCGCGGATCCCTTTCTCCGCCAGGAGCTCGAGCGCGGGCAGCGCGACCTCCACGCCGGCCGGCGCGATCCCGACGACGGTGGCAGTCATGCACGGGCGCAGAAAGCCACACGCAAGCAGGAGCCGAGTGGGCAAGCAGGA
>JBPCNM010000260.1:0-3019 GCA_051001255.1 Solirubrobacteraceae bacterium | reverse complement strand
ATCCTCGGCGCCCGACGCGCGACCGCTCGGGCCTGCGTGGACTGGTCCGAGCGCCGCCCGCACATCGGCGGCGCGCTCGGGGCGGCGCTGCTGGACGAGCTGCTGCGCCGGCGCTGGCTGCGCCGGCGGACCGACGGGCGGGCGCTGGTGGTCACCGCCGGCGGGCGCGCCGGGATGGCCTCCACGTTCGGCGTCGCCCTTGATGCGATCGGCACGAGTTCGAGCCGACGTTGAGCAGCGCCGTCCGGCGGACGGCGGGATCGAAGGACAAGCGCGTCACGCGTTGCGACCTGGTCTCGGATACCGAGGTCAAGTCGCAACGGAACGTCCAGACGCCACCGCTGCGCGGTCCACCCACGTGTCCGACGGCACGGCGTGGCAATGTAAAGCCTGCGTGACCCTCGACCGCTCCGTTCCCCGGCCGACCCGCGCCGACCTCGAGGCCGCGGCCGCCGTCGTGGCGACGCGGCTCGCGCCGACGCCGCTGATCGCCGCGCCGACGCTCGGTGAGGACGTCCACCTCAAGCTCGAGACGTTCCAGCCCACCGGCTCCTTCAAGGTGCGCGGAGGGCTGGCCGCGCTCGCGCGGGGCGGCGCGCAGCGCCCGGTGGTCACGGCCTCGGCCGGCAACGCGGGCCTCGGAGTGGCCTGGGCGGCCGCCGCGCTCCGCGTCCCCGCCACCGTCGTCGTGTCCGAGACGGCCTCGCCGGCCAAGCTGGCAGCGCTGCAGGCGCTGCCCGTCACGCTCGTGCGGCACGGGGCGAGCTACGACGAGGCCGAGGCGCATGCGCTTACGCTCGCCGCACAGGGCGCAACCTACGTCTCCGCCTACAACGACACGGGCGTGATCGCCGGCCAGGCGACGATCGGGCGCGAGCTCGCCGCGCAGGCGCCCGGCCCGCTCACCGTCGCGTGTCCGCTCGGGGGCGGCAGCCTGGCCTCCGGGCTCGGGCTGTGGGCCGCCGGCCGCGCCGGCGCCCGCGTCGTCGCGATCGAGGCGGAGCGCTCGCCCGCGTTCACGACCGCGCTGGCGGCGGGGACGATCACCCCGATCGAGGTCGGCCAGACGCTCGCCGACGGCCTGGCGGGGAATCTCGAGGCGGGCGCCGTCACGTTCGAGCTCGTCCGCGACCACGTGGCCGCCGTCGCGCAGGTGTCCGAGCCGGAGCTGGAGGAAGCGATCCGCTTCCTCGCCCGGGCACACGGCATCGTTGCCGAGGCCGCTGGGGCGGCGGCGGTGGCGGGAGCGATGGCTGGCCGCGTGGTCCGCGGCGAAGGCCCGCTCGTCGTGATCATCTCGGGCCGCAACATCGCCCTGACCCGCTTGGCGGCGGTGCTCGGCGAGGTGGAGGGCGCCGGCGGCTGAGGACGGCGCATCGAGGGAGCCGCCGTCATGCGTGCGCTCGCCGAAGGCCCGCGGCCCGCCCGGTTCGGAGATGGCGAGCCCGCGCCCCTCTCGATGCGGCGTTCCGCGGCGCCGGCCGCGCTACGCGGCGAGCGCCGCCGACTCGGCCGCCAGCGCGGCAGGCGGCGCGGGCAGTGCGAGCTCGGGCGGGGCGACGCGCAGATAGTGCCGAAACGCCCACAGCGCCGGGCCGGTGTGCTCGAACGTCCGGGCCATCGCGGTGAGCGCCCGCGGGCGCAGCCGCGGGATCGCGTGCTGGACCTGGAGCATGCACGCGTACTTCCAGCCGTGCGAGGCCGAGAACGCGTGGTAGCGCGCCAGGGCCTGCGCGCGCGTGCGCCGGCCCTCGAGCACGGCGCACAGCTCACGCCCGCAGGCGATGCCGAAGTAGAACGCGGTGCGGATGCCCTCGGCGGTCAGCGGCAGGCAGTGGCCGGCGGAGTCGCCGACGAAGAAGATCCCGCCTTCGGTCGCCGGGCGCAGCTGGTGCGGGATCCAGTTGCCCTGATAGCCGTCGGGCGGCAGTCCGAGCTCGTCGGCCAGGCGCACCGTCGGGTGCTTGACGTGGTCGCGCGGATCGAAGGAGCCGATGCCGACGCGCAGCTCGTCGTGCGCGGGGAACGACCAGCCGTAGCCGGCCCGGATCACGCGCTTGTCGATCCACAGCTCGAGGTCCTCGCCGGTGCCCGCCGGATGGACCTCCAGGCCGCGCGAGAGCCGCGCTTCGGGCGGCTGCACGAGCTGTGCGCCCAGGCTGCGCTTCCAGCCGAGCGCGTCGACGACCAGCGACGCGCGCACGTCGCCGCGGTCGGTGTGGATCGTGACGTCGCCGTGAGGCGGCCCGGAGGCCGCCGCAGCATCAGTCGCCGGCACCCGGGACGCCGAGATCGATCTGCCGTTCACCTTGGCGGTCTCGAACTCCGTACCGGCGCCGTGCTGGGCCCACAGCAGGTCGCAAAGCACGCGGTAGTCGAACGTGGAGAACGTCCAGCCCAGCGGCCAGCGTACGCTCGCCCGCGGCGTGTGGCAGACCAGCGAGCCGCAAGTCTGCCGGATCGAGGCCTCCAGGCCCATGGTGCGCAGCCAGTCGGTCGGCGCGGCGCAGGCGGAGGTCTGGCGCTCGCCGATCTCGTAGCGGTCGAGCACGAGCACGCGGGCGCCGCTCGCGCGCAACTCGCGCGCGATCGCGAGGCCGGCGAACGACGCGCCGCAGATCACGACGTCGAAGTCGCCGGCGAGAGGGGTGCGCGAAGCGCCGCGCTTGGTGGCTCGGATAGGCATGGGACGGCCAGGATCATAGGAAACGGCGCGCCCGCCCTCATAGCCGGAGCCGCTAGAGTTATCCGCTGCCTATGGAAGCCACCATGACCCCGCCAATCACTACCGACGTCCACGTCGTCGAAGGTTCCGAGGGCCTGCTCCTCGAGATCGACGGTCAGATCGTTCCGAACTACGACGCGACGATGGTCCTCTTCGAGGAGGGGGATGTCGTCACCGGTGCGGTGGTGCGCATCGACAAGGACGAGGTCCTCGTCGACATCGGCTACAAGAGCGAGGGGGTCATCCCCTCCAACGAGCTCTCGATCCGCAAGTCGGTCGACCCGAACGAGGAAG
>JBPCNM010000259.1:0-3759 GCA_051001255.1 Solirubrobacteraceae bacterium | reverse complement strand
TGATGCCATACGCGCGCGCCATGGACCTGACGCAGTATTTCGAGAGTCTCCGTCGCGATCTCGCCGTCGCCGCTGGCGCCGGTGGCGAGGACGCCCGCGCGCTCGCCGAGCGCCTGAGCGCTCCGCTGGAGTCGGCGATCCGGCTGATGCTGCTCGATGCGCTGTCGGCCGCCGCGGACGAGATCACGCGCGACCTCGCGCCCGGCTCGGTCGAGCTGCGCCTGCGCGCCGGCGAGCCCGGTTTCGTCGTGACGCCGGCGCCGGTCGACGAGCCGGTCGAGCCGGCGCCTGACGCGCCGCCGCCGCTCACGCCGCCAGAGGGCGACGAGGGCGCGACGGCCCGCATCAACCTACGGCTGCCCGAGCAACTCAAGGCCGGCATCGAGCAGGCCGCGAGTCGCGAGCGGCTGTCGGTCAACGCCTGGCTCGTCCGCGCCGTCGCCGCCGCGCTCGCGCGTGACGACCCTGAGCGCCGCCCGCCGCAGCGTGGCGGGCGGACCGGCGAGGGCTACACCGGCTGGGTGCGCTGACCGCCCCGGCCGTCCGCTTCCACACCACTTCTCTTCGAACCTGACCTGGCAGGAGGGCATTCCCATGCCGAACTTCGAAACACCCGAACCGATCTCAGCCACGATCGACGTCGCCGTCGGCGACGTCCGGATCAGCACCGGCGACCGCGGCGCCACGGTCGTCGACGTGCGCCCCAGCGACGCGTCCAACGACGAGGACGTCAAGGCCGCCGAGCTGACCCGCGTCGAGTACGCGAACGAGCAGCTGCTCGTCAAGGCGCCGAAGCCGCCCTGGTTGAGCCGGAGCGGCGGCGGGTCGATCGACGTGACGATCGAGCTGCCGGCCGGCTCGCGCGTGCACGGCGCCGGGCAGTCGACAGACTTCCGCTGCGACGGCCGGCTCGGCGAGTGCCGGATCAAGACCGGCCTCGGTCACATCCGGCTCGATCGGACCGAGGCGCTGAGCCTGAAGAGCGGCATCGGCGACATCAGCGTGGAGCGTGCCACGGGCCACGCAGAGGTCACGGCCGGGTCGGGCGACGTGCGCGTGCGCGAGCTCGACGGCAGCGCGGTGATCAAGAACTCCAGCGGCGACACCTGGGTCGGGGAGGCCGGCGGCGACGTGCGGCTCAACGCGGCGAACGGCAGCATCGCCGTCGAGGAGGCGCACGCCGGCGTCGTCGCCAAGTCCGCCAACGGCGACGTCCGGCTGGGCGAGGTCGTGCGCGGCTCGGTCGTGCTCGAGACCCAGCTCGGCGACCTCGAGGTCGGCATCCGCGAGGGCACCGCCGCCTGGCTCGACGTGAGCGCCAAGGCCGGCAAGGTGCACAACGCGCTCGACGCCGCCGACGCTCCCGGGCCGTCGGCCGAGACCGTCGAGGTGCGCGCACGCACGTCCGTCGGCGTGATCGTGATCCGGCGTCCCTGACAACCGATCAGCCGCAGACCCCCAAGGAGAGCCCATGGCACACCCGCAATCGGCGATCGCAGCGACCGGCCTGCGCAAGTCGTTCGGCGACCACGTCGTGCTCGACGGCATCGACCTCGACGTCGCCGAGGGAACGATCTTTGCGCTGCTGGGCCCCAACGGCGCCGGCAAGACCACGATCGTCCAGATCCTCTCGACCCTGATCGGCGCCGACGCCGGCGAGCTGAGCGTCGCCGGCCACGACCTCGCCCGCAATCCCGACGCGGTCCGTGCGGCGATCGGCGTCACCGGCCAGTTCTCGGCCGTCGACAACCTGCTCACCGGGCAGGAGAACCTGATCCTGATGGCCGACCTGCACCACCTGGGCCGTGCGGAAGGCCGCCGGCGCGCCGCCGAGCTGCTCGACCGCTTCGCCCTGACCGACGCGGCCAAGCGTCCGGCAGCCACCTACTCCGGCGGCATGCGGCGCCGGCTCGACCTGGCGATGACCCTGGTCGACACCCCGCGTCTGATCTTCCTCGACGAGCCGACCACCGGCCTGGACCCGCGCAGCCGCCACACGATGTGGGCGATCATCCGCGACCTCGTCGCCGGCGGCGTCACGGTCTTCCTGACCACGCAGTACCTGGAGGAGGCCGACCAGCTCGCCGACCGGATCGCCGTGCTCGACCACGGCAAGCTGGTCGCCGAGGGAACCGCGGACGAACTCAAGCAGCTGGTCGGAGCCGGGCACATCCGACTGGAGTTCGCCGACCCGAGCGGACTGGACTCGGCCGCCCGGGCACTGGGCGAGTCCGCCCGCGGCGACGAATCACTGGTCCTCAAGGTACCCAGCGACGGCAGCGTCTCGTCACTGCAGGCTCTCTTGCACCGCCTCGACGCCGATTCCATCGCAGTCGCCGGCCTGACCGTGCACACCCCGGACCTCGACGACGTCTTCCTTGCCCTCACCGACAGCGACACCACACAGCAGGAGAACACGCGATGAGCACCATCTCCCATGCGATGCGAGACTCGGAGACGATGCTGCGGCGCAACCTGCGCCGCACGCTGCGCTACCCCGCCGCGGCCGCCGGAACCGTCGGCATTCCGATCGTCTTCTTGCTGCTGTTCGTGTACGTCTTCGGCGACACGCTGGGCGCCGGCCTGGACGGCGTCTCCGGCGGGCGCGACGAGTACCTCGACTACGTCACGCCCGGGATCATCCTGATCGCCGTCGCCGGCGCAGCCCAGGGGACGGCGATCTCGGTCGCCATGGACATGACCGAGGGCATCATCGCGCGATTCCGGACGATGGACATCGCCCGCGTCTCGGTGCTGACCGGACACGTCATCGGCAGCCTGATCCAGACGATGATCGCCATCGCGCTCGTCATCTGCCTCGCGCTGCTCCTCGGCTTCGGGCCCACCGCCGGCCCGCTCGAATGGATCACGGCGATCGGCCTCCTGGCGATGATCACCCTCGCGTTGATCTGGCTGGCGGTCGCACTCGGAATGGTCACCAAGAGCGTCGAGACCGCAAGCAACCTGCCCTTGCCCCTGATCTTGCTGCCCTTCCTGGGCAGCGGGTTCGTCCCCACCGAATCGATGCCGACCGGGATGCGCTGGTTCGCCGAATACCAGCCCTTCACCCCCATCATGGAGACCCTGCGCGGACTGCTGATGGGCACCCCGATCGGCAACAGCGGCATCCTCGCCGTCGCCTGGTCCGCCGGCATCGGGCTGGCCGGATACCTCTGGGCCAAGCGCCTGTTCAACCGCGACCCGACGCCCTAACCCGGCGGCATGACACCCGAGACATTCGCCGAGCGATACAGCGTGCCGGTGCGCATCGATCTCGCGCGCCTGCGTGGGCACTGAGGGCTCGACGCGAAGCCGTCGTGCCGCCTGGCGGGCCGGAACTGGGCGACTGCGATGCTGCCGGCATGCCTGAGGGATTTCCGATCCGCGTCGACGACGTTCCAGCCCAGCGTTGGGAGTACGGCGAGGTCGGCGCCACCCGACGCCGTCTGGGCGTCGCGTGCGGCGCCAAGCGACTCGGCGTCGCCCTGATCGAGATCGACCCGGGGAAGCGCTCGACGCCGCCGCACAGCCACGCCGACGAGGACGAGGCGTTCCTCGTGCTGGCGGGCGGCGGCCTGAGTTATCAGACGTCCGGGCCCGACGACGTGCGCACGTATGCGATCGGCGGCGACGACCTGCTCTGGCATCCCGCGAACGGGGACGCGCACACGCTGATCGCCGGCGACGACGGGCTCACCGTGCTCGCCGTCGCGGAGGGCTCGCGCACGAACATCACCTACCTACCGCGGACCAGGCAGT
>JBPCNM010000258.1:0-2777 GCA_051001255.1 Solirubrobacteraceae bacterium | reverse complement strand
GCCGGGCGACACGCTGTCGGGCCTCGCCGCCGGCGCCGGCGTCCCGATGGCCGACATGGCCGCCATGGACGGGCTCGACCCGAGCGGCCTGCTGCTGGCCGGCAACGTGATCAAGCTCCCGACGGGCGCGTCGGCGCCCGCGCGTGCCGCCGAGCCCGCGCCGGCCGCGGTCGTCGTCCCACCGGCCGACCCCGCACCGACGCCCGCCCGCGTCGGTGCCGCCGACGTCACCTCCGTCGCCTCCCAGCACGGCGTCTCGCCGTCGCTCGCCGCGGCGATCGCATGGCAGGAGAGCGGCTTCAACAACGCGATGGTCTCCGCGGCCAACGCCCGCGGCGTGATGCAGGTGATGCCGGGCACGTGGGACTACGTGCAGCGCAACCTCGCCCAGCGCCGGCTCGACCCGAGCTCGGCGACCGACAACGTGCACGCCGGCGTGCTCTACCTCAAGCAGCTGCTCGCGCAGACGGGCGGCGACGAGGACACCGCCATCGCGGGCTACTACCAGGGCCTCGGCTCCGTCGAGAGCCGCGGGCTGTTCGACGACACCGAGCGCTACATCGACAACGTCCAGGCGCTGCGGTCGCGGTTCGGCGGCTAGCGAGGGCCGACGTCGGCGACCTCGTGGTGCTCGACCGTCAACTCGCGATCGATCAGGTAGTCGTCGTCCTCGGGATAGAAGCGGGCGACCCCCGGCTGGTCGCCCGCGAAGGCCGTGACCGCATCGAGCGACTCCCAGTAGGAGATCAGCGTGAAGTCGGTGCGGTCGCCCTGCGTGCGGAGCAGCACCTGCACGCCGTGGTTGCCGGGCGTCGCCTGGTAGTCGGCGAGCCCCGTGCCACGCAGGTAGTCGAGGTAGTCCTGAGCTCGGTCGGCGGCGGTGGCGCCCCGCCAGATGCGCGCGATCATGAGCGGCATCCTACGGGTGGTCGCGCGGCGCGGCGCGGGCTCCGGCGGGGCTGAGGGTTCAGCGGCCGCTCAGCGCAGTCGGCACGGGCGGCCGGCGAAGGCGCCGGCGGGCGGTGGGCGGCACGACGGGGCCGGGGGTGGCGCCGATGACGGCGTTGCGGGTGACGTCGCGGGCGATGAGGTGGGCGATTGGGTTCATGCCGCCTGATGGTCGCCGCGCGTCATTCATTCAAATCATCGTTCAGGCACTATCATTACTCCACCTTATGCTAGACCCACGTCGACTACTCACGTTCCGGGAGGTGGCGAGGCTCGGCTCGTTTTCGCGCGCGGGCGAAGCGCTTGCTCTCACCCAGCCTGCGGTCTCCCAGCAGGTCGCCGCGCTCGAGCGCCAGCTCGGGACGCAGCTCCTGGACCGCGGGCCCGGCGGGCCGACGGTGACCGCGGCGGGCGCGCTGCTGCTCGCCCACGCGGACGCGGTTGGGCAGCGGCTCGCCCAAGCCGACGCCCAGGTGGCCGAGCTGGTCGCGCGGGAGCGCGCGACGCTGCGGATCGGCGCGTTCGCCAGTGCGCTCGGCACGCTGGTGCCGGCGGCGATCGCCCGCCTGCGCCAACTGCGACCGGAGGTGCAGGTCGAGGCGACGCAGGAATCGGCCCAGGCCGGCGGCGCGGCCGTCGCCGCCGGCGAGCTGCACGTCGCCGTCTGCTTCCAGGACGCCGCCGCTCCGCGCAGCGAGCCGGCCGGCACCGAGCGCCACGAGCTCGGCGAGGAGTCGATGCTCGCCGCGGTCGCCGACGGACATCCGCTCGCCGGCCGCCCGCGCATCGCGCTGCGCGAGCTGGCCGGCGAGACCTGGACCGCTCCCTCGCGCGGGCACCTCGTCCACCGGGCGTGCGTGTCTGCGGGCTTCGAGCCGCGGATCGCCTTCGTCACCCCCGATCCGCTGGCGATCGGTGCGCTCGTCGCGGCCGGGCTGGCGGTGACGCTGGCGCCTGAGCTGCTGACCGGGCGGATGCCCGGCGTCACGATGATCCCGCTGGAGGAAGCCGGGCCTCGCCGCGCGCTTTACGCGCTCACCCCCGCGAGCGGCGTGCGCGCTGCCGCGGAGACGTTCATCGAGGCGCTCGGCGGCGCCGGGCTGAGCACGGTCGGCAGCGCGCCGGGCTGAACGCGGGCGGTAGGCTACGCGGCAGCCCGCCGGGCTGAACACGGTCGGCAGGCTATGCGGCGGCGGGCACGCGCCTGCGCCGGGGCGCGCGCGTCGCCTTCGCCTTGGGCGTGACGAGGCCGGCCAGGAAGCCGCCCGTGGCCGAGCCGGGCTCGCCGGCCACCTGCTCCGGCGTACCGAACGCCATCACGAACCCGCCCTCCTCGCCGCCCTCCGGCCCCATGTCGAGCAGCCGATCGGCGGTCTTGATGACGTCGAGGTTGTGCTCGATCACCACGACGGTGTTGCCCTGGTCGACGAGCCGTTGGAGCACCTCGAGCAGCTTCTCGATGTCGGCGAAGTGGAGGCCCGTCGTCGGTTCGTCGAGGATGTAGAGCGTCCGACCCGTCGCCACCTTGGCCAGCTCGGACGCCAGCTTGACGCGCTGCGCCTCGCCACCCGACAGCGTCGTGGCCGGCTGGCCGAGACGCATGTAGTCGAGGCCGACGTCGTGCAGCGTCTGCAGCCGGCGCTTGATCTTCGGGATCAGCGTGAAGAACTCGAGCGCCTCCTCGATCGGCATCTCGAGCACCTCGGCGATCGTCTTGCCCTTGAAGCGGATGTCGAGCGTCTCGCGGTTGTAGCGCTTGCCGTGGCACTGCTCGCACGGCACGTAGACGTCGGGCAGGAAGTGCATCTCGATCTTGATCTGCCCGTCGC
>JBPCNM010000257.1:0-14729 GCA_051001255.1 Solirubrobacteraceae bacterium | reverse complement strand
GGCGCGTCGCCCGGCGCCTCGACGCCGATCGTCTGCGCCAGCTCGCCGCTCTCGTACATCTCGGTGATGATGTCGCAGCCGCCCACGAGCTCGCCGCGCACGAACAGCTGCGGGATGGTGGGCCAGTTCGACAGCCCGGAGAGCTGCTGTCGGATCCGGGGGTCGGGCAGGATGTCGACCGCCGCGAACGGCGTGCCGATCGCCTCCAGCGCCGCGACGCTGCGGGCCGAGAAGCCGCAGCGCGGCGCCTCGGGCGTGCCCTTCATGAAGAGGATGACCTCGTTGTCGGCGATCGCTCCCTGGATCGCCTCTGAGATCTGCTGCTCGGGAGTGCTCATGTGAGAAGACCTACGCTTCGGCTCGTGTGACCAGGGACAGCGCGTGGATGGGCCCGCCGATGTCGGGTCCGAACACCGCGTAGACACGGCGATGCTGCTCGATCCGGCTGAGCTCCGCGAACTCCGGAGCGACGACGGTTGCGCGGAAGTGATCGCCGCCGCCGTTGAGGTCGACGACCTCCGCTCGGGCGCCCGGGATGGTCGTCTCGATGCGCTGCTTGAGCTCGGCGGTCGTCGGCACGATAGCTAGCCTAGCGAGGTCCGCCGACTCGCTACACTTCCTGAAGCATTGGACCTCTCGACGGAGACCTAGGAGCATCGGACACGTGATCACCTTCACCGAGAAGGGCGCCGAGAAGGTCAAGGAGTTCCTGGACTCCCAAGGCGCCGACATGAGCACCTCGGGCCTGCGGGTGGGCGTCCGCGGCGGCGGCTGCTCGGGCTTCCAGTACGCCCTCGCGTTCGACAGCGAGCGCGACGGCGACGAGATCTTCGAGGACCAGGGCCTGCGACTGCTCGTCGATGGCCCCAGCCTGCCCTACGTCGAGGGCGCCGTCGTCGACTACGTCGAGAGCCTGCAGGGCGCCGGCTTCAAGGTCGAGAACCCGAACGTCATCGCGGCCTGCGGGTGTGGCTCCTCCTTCCGCGTCGCGGAGGAGGAAGAGGTGTCGGCCGTCTAGCGTCACGCCGCGGCCTGGGCGAGCAGCCACAGGGCCAGCGACGTGAAGCCGACCATCACCGCGAGCATCCAGTACTGCGAGCGCACCGCGAGCCTCGAGTCGCGGTAGAGCCCGAGCGCGCGGTCGTGGGCCAGCACGAGCGCGGCGACGTGCCCGAGAACGACGAACGCCACCTGCACGTACCACGTCGCGTTCTGGCTCAGGTACGTGTAGTCGATCGCCCGTGACGCGGTGCCGAACAGGTCCCAGCCGTTCCCGAACGGGTCCGACGCCAGGTAGAACGTGGCTTGCCCCTCGAAGAGCAGGAACGTCAGGTAGTGCGCCGCCACGTAGACCATGGCGATCGGCACGAGCGTGTGGATGAACGCGCGGCGCAGCTGCGCCGCGTCGATGTCGCCGCCGCCGGAGCGGGCGCCGTCGATCCCGATCCGGTAGAAGAGGCCGATCGCGGCCACGGCGGCCAGCAGGCCGACCGTGCCGGCCAGCTTCGGCGCGGTGTCGAGCCCGACGAGGCCGTCCAGCGCAGCGGAGAGGTCGACCGACTTCTCCGTCCAGAACGGGCCCTGGCTGAAGCCGTCGAACGTGACCGTCCCGATCATCACGACGACGAACAGGATGGTCCCGGGCGCGGCGTCCACGCGCGGCAGCCCGCCGAGCGGCGGCCGTAGGCCCACGACCCGCTCGCGCGTCTCCCACACCGACAGGCGCGAGAAGAGGTTGAAGTAGACCGCGAACGCCTCGCCGTTGCGGGTCCACGCCTCGGTCCCGAACAGGGCCTGCGCCGCCAGCGTGTAGACGGTGTAGGCGACGGCCGCGGTGGTCAGGCTCGCCGGCGCCTCGCCCCAGCCCGAGACCAGCTCGACCCAGGTGAACGCGAGCAGCGCGATCGCGGCCGGGTAGCGGCCCCAGCGCTCCGGATACGGGCGGATGCCCGGCAGCCGGATCGCCCGCCACGGGCTGAAGGCGCGGAACAGGTCGCCGAACAGCGCGCTCGCGAACACCAGTCCGACCCAGAAGTCGATCAGGATGAACGTCGGGGCGAGGTTGTCGAGCGCCGAGCCCCTGCCGGCGTAGCCGGCGGCGATCACCACGCCGAGCAGCGCGATCCCGACCGCGCCGCAGAGGACCTCCACCGGGCGGCTGGCGAGCGGGCGGCCGAGACCCGGCAGCGGGCGCCAGCCGGGCTGCTGCAGGCGCGGACGCGGCCACAGGACGGCAAGCCCCGCGAACGACGCGACGAGCACGATCGCCGCCGCCCACCCGAACAGCCACTCCGGGATCGGCAGCGCCGTGCGCTGGACGAGCCCGTGCGCCTCGGCGGCCGCCGGCGCCAGGGCGGCGGCGATCCCCACCGCGGCCAGGACGGCGAGCCGCGAGCGGTGCGTCACAGCGCGGTCTTGAGTGCCCGCTCGAAGGCGTCGAGGCCGAAGGAGCCCTCGAGCCGCGCGGTGATCCTGCCGTCCTCGCCAACCACGAACAGCCACGGCTCCGTCGGCAGGTTGAACTCCTGCAGCGGCTTGCGCAGCCCCTTGTTGGCGTCGTTGTCGGTGTAGACCTCCTGGTGGATGAACTCCACCTGGTCGCCGTAGCGCGCGCGCAGCTGCAGGCCGACGTCGACGACCGGGCCGCACACCCGCGACTGGCACAGCTGCGGGGTGGCGAACAGCAGCGCGACCGGCTTGGAGCCGGCCACGTCGGCGAAGTTCGCGTGCATGTCGCTCGTCGGCCGGCGCGTGTCGATCGCCTCGACGTCACCGCCGGCGGACGCCACCGTGTCGGTCTGCGCCTTCGGCGCCGGCTCGCCGACCGCGGGGATCGGGTCCTTCGCCCGCGTGGTCACCTCGAGCTGGCCGGGAGCGGCCACGGGTTGCCCGCCGACCAGCGTCACCGCCAGCACCGAGTACGGGCCGGGCTTAGAGAACGGCACCTGCGCCGCGTAGACGGCCGCGAACGGGTCGGCCTCGGTGGCCGACTGCTGGGAGCGGTACGGGGCCTCGGTCATCAGCACGTCGGCGGGCGCCACGTAGGGGCCCCTGGCGCGCGAGCCCGGATCGCGCGCGACGTAGAGCGCGGTCTTGCCGTACAGGAAGCCCGCCTGCTCGTCGATCACGCCAAAGGCGACGCGATTCTCCTGACCGGCCAGGAAGACCGAGCCGGCGAGCCCCATCGACGGGCCGCCGCCGATCCCGTCGGCGAGCGCCTGCAGCGTCTTGCCGCGCGCCGCGGGGAACTCGGACGGCCGCGGGTCGCGCGCGGCGCGCACCTTGTCCTGCACGCCGCTCGGCAGCTGCGCGGCGGGATCCGCGGGCGCCGCCGCGCCGCCGTCGTCGCCACCGCAGCCGGCGGCGGCGAGCGTGAGCGCGACGAACGTCGCGAGCAGGCCGCCGCGGCGCATGCCTACGGCTGTCCCGCGACCGCGCCGGGTACGCCGGTGTTGGTGGAGTAGGCGGGTTGGATCTTGGTCTCCGGCCGGATGTGGTGGACGGCCTGGGCGACGGCGATCGCGGCTTCGGCGAAGCCGGTGGCGATCAGCTTGAGCTTGCCGTCGAACGTGGTGATGTCGCCGCAGGCCCAGACGCGGTCGAGGTTGGTCTGCATCAGCCCGTCGACCACCAATGCGTTCTTCTCGATCGCGAAGCCCCACTCCTTGAGCGGCCCGAGCTTGGTCACGAACCCGAGCTGCAGCAGCACCGCGTCGCATTCGAGTCGGTGCACGGACTCGTCGTCGGCGTGGTGGAGCTCGACGGCTTCGATCGCGCCGTTGCCCTCGACCTGGCGGATCACGTAGGGCACCTTGAGCTCGACGCGGCCGGCGTCGACGTGGTCCATCACTTCCGCGACGGTGGCCTCGTGCGCGCGGAAGCCGTCGCGGCGGTGCACGAGCGTGACCTGCGACGCCGTTTCGAGCAGGTTCACGACCCAGTCGAACGCGGAGTCGCCGCCGCCGACGATCACCACCCGCTTGCCGGCGAAGTGCTGCTTGTCGCCGACGAGGTAGTGCGCGCCCTTGCCCTCCCACGGGGCCATATCGACGTCCGAGAGCGGCAGCCGCTTGGGCTCGAACGCGCCGTGGCCGCCGGCGACGATCACGGTGCGCGATCGCAGTTCGCCCTCGTTGGTGTGCAGGACGATCTCCTCGCCGTCGTACTCCAGGCGCTCGGCGGTGCATTCCAGGTGCGCGGGGATGTCGAACTGCTCGAGCGCCTGCTCGCGCAATTGAGCCACGAGGTCGCGCGCGAGCACGCGCGGGTGCCCGGGCACGTCGAAGATCCACTTCTCGGGATACAGCGTCGTGCACTGGCCGCCGATCTCTGGCAGCGAGTCGATGATTCGGCAGCTCGCCTGCCGCATGCCGGCCCAGAAGGCGGTGGACAGCCCGACGGGGCCGGCGCCGATGACGGTGATGTCGACGGTCTCTGAGCTCATGTGGTGGGGAGGGCCTCGGAGAGGGGAGTGCCGTCCAGCGCGCTGAGCGCCCGCTCGACGGAGGTGGACACGCAGGTGAAGGTCGGGGTGTCGCGCTTGGTGTAGGCGGACGCCTCGGTGGTGCGCAAGCGCTGGACGAGGTCGAGGAAGCGCGACGGGTCGTCGGCCTCGAACGCGACGACGAACTCCTGGTCGTCGAGGCCGAACGAGTAGGACGTGTTGAGGTCGATGTCGGGGTACTCCCTGCCGACCTTGATGTGCTCCTGCATGATCTTCCAGCGCTCGTCCGCAGGCATCCCGTACCACGCGCGCGTCTTTACGAACGGGTAGACGAACAGGTAGCGGGCGTGCGCCGGGCGGACCTCGAGGCGCGACTCGTCGGAGTACTCCGACGGCTTGGTCGTCGCGAGGTAGGAGTGGGGCTGGCTGCACCACTTCATCAGCCCGCTCTGGGCCAGCACGACGTGGAACTCGTGGATCCGCTCGAGGTTCGTGGCCTGGGTGAGCAGCATGAGGTCGGTGTCTCCGCGCGTGCCGACGGTCGAGAACGCCCGCAGCAGCCGCTCGGCGCCGAAGTCCTCGCAGGCGGCGAGGAACTCGCGCTTGTCGGTGTCGCGCCGATCGTCCGGCAGGCGCCGCCAGGCGGGGTCGACCTGCAAGAAGGTGTACTTGACGAAGTGACGCTCCGGCACGCCTTGAAGCATACGAAGGGCGGTATTAAGGACGTCAAGGGTGCGGATGCCCGAACCGGAACCGCGGGTCCGCGCCGTAGGATGCCCGCATGCGGGTCGCCCTCGTCTCTCCGTATTCGTGGTCCTACCCCGGCGGGGTCACGCGCCACATCGAGGCGCTGGCCGGCGAGCTGCTGACCGCCGGGCACGACGTCCGCGTGCTCGCGCCCTACGATCGCGACGACCGCCGCACGGCGTGGCTGCATCGCGGCGCGCGGCCTCAGCGCGTGGCTGCGCCGGAGTGGCTGATCGGGCTCGGGCCGACGATCGGCTGGCCGTCCAACGGCGCCGTCTCGAACCTGGCGCCGACGCCCGGCGCGGTCTCGACCCTGCGGCGCGAGCTGCGCGCCGGGCGGTTCGACGTCGTGCACCTGCACGAGCCGGTGACGCCAGTCATCGGCTGGGACGCGCTCTCCTCCACCGACGCGCCGCTCGTCGGCACGTTCCACTGCTACTCCGAGAGCGTCCCGCCGCACGCCGTAGCGGCGCTGCTGGGCGCGCGGCGCAAGCTCAACCGGATCGCCGTGCGGATCGCCGTCTCCGACGCCGCCGCGTGGACCGGGCGGCGCTTCTACGGCGGCTCCTACACGATCGTCCCCAACGGCGTCGCGCTGCCCGACGGCGGCGTGCCCGCGGCGCGCGTGCGGGCGCCCGGCGAGCCGCTGGAGATCGTGTTCGTCGGCCAGGCGGTCGAGCGCAAGGGCCTGCCGATCCTCCTGCGCGCCTTCGAGGCGCTGCGCGAGCACGTCCCGGCGAGGCTGACGGTCGTCGGCGCGTCGGAGCTCGAGGTCGCCCCGCTGCTGGTCGACCGCACCGACGTGACCGTGCTCGGGCGCGTGTCCGACGCCGAGAAGCGCTCGGCGCTCGAGGCCGCCGACGTGCTCGCCGCACCGTCGCTGGGCGGGGAGTCCTTCGGGATGGTCCTCACCGAGGGCTTCGCGGCCGGGACGCCGGTGCTGGCGTCCGACATCGCCGGCTACCGCGACGTCGTCCGCGACGGCGTGGACGGGCTCCTGGTTCCGCGCGGCGACGCCACGGCGCTGGCCGAGACGCTGCGCGAGCTGGCGCGCGACCCGGCCCGGACCGCCGCGCTCGGCGCGGCGGCGGCCGTCAGCGCCGAGCGCTACGCCTGGCCGAAGGTCGCCGCCCAGGTCGTCGACGCCTACGGCGCGGCGCGCACGGCGCCGCAGCCCGAGGGCGCGGTCGAGCGGGCCGCCGTGCGGATCGGCCTGCGCTCCGCCGACCTCGGCTCGCGGCGTCCGGCACAGCGCCTACCGTCGCTCGAGCCGGCGCCGACCGCGGCGCGCCGCACCGGCGTGCTCTTGCGTCGCGGAGCGATCGCGCTCGCGGCGCTCGGCGCCGCGGGCGGCTCGTACCTGGCGCTGGAGCGCATCGGCGTCGACCGTGTCGCCCATACGCTTGTCACGTCCAGCCCGACGTGGGTGCTCGTCGGCCTGGCGCTGATGTGCGCGTCGATGATCTTCCGCGCCGTCTCCTGGCACGCGATCCTCAAGGCCGCGCTGCCCGATGCGCGGCCGCGGTTCACCGACGCGTGGCAGGGCACGGCGGTCGGCGTGCTGATGTCCGCGACGCTGCCCGCGCGCCTCGGCGAGCCCTCGCGCGCCTTGATCGTGGCGCGCCGGATCGGGCGCCCGCGCGAGGCGCTCCCGGTCGTGATCGGCACGCTGATCTCGCAGACGCTGCTCAACGTGCTCGCGCTCGTCATCCTCGGCGCCGTGATGTTCTCCACCTTCGGCCTGTTCGGCGGCCGCCAGCAGGCGCTGCTGTGGTACGCGCTGGCGCCGGTCGCGGTGCTGGCGCTGGTCCTGGTCGCCCCGGCGCTCGTGCGCTCCGGGCTGCCGAGCCGCTCGGCGCGCGTCGGGCGCTGGATGCGCCAGGCGCGCGCGGCGGCCACGCGGGTGCGCCACGGCCTGGTCGTCTTCCGCCGCCCGCGCATGGGCGGCGCCGCGATCACGATGCAGCTTGCCGCCTGGGCGCTGCAGTGGGTGAGCTGCTACGTGCTGATGGTGGCGCTGGGCCTAGATCACCAGGGCGCCGACATGGGCGCCGCCGCCGCGGTGCTGTTCGCGGTCAACGTGAGCGCCGTGCTCCCGGTCACGCCCTCCAACGTCGGCGTGTTCCAGGCCGCCTGCATGGCGGTGCTGATCGGCGCGTACGGGATCGGTGCGGCCGACGCGCTCGGCTACGGGATCATCCTGCAGGCCGTCGAGGTCGCCACCGCGGTCGTGCTGGGCGCGCCGGCGCTCGTCAAGGAGGGGCTCTCCTGGCGCGAGGTCCGGCTGCGCGCGCTGCACACGGCGCCGGTCGAGCTCTCCGCGCTCCCGCACGGCGCGGGGGCGGGAGCCCAGGCGCGCTAGACGGCGCGGCGCGCCGGCTACGGCGCGGCCCGGCGGCGCGCGGCGGCGGGCTCAGGCGGCAAGGACGGCGCAGACGCGGTCGAGCTCGTCCGCCGACGCGGCGATCAGCCGCGCGGCCTCCGAGCGCAGGTCGGCGAGGTTGGCCTCGCTGGCGTCGTCGAGGTCGTCGGAAGCGGACTCGAGCTCGATCTGGAGGCGCACGTAGCGGTCGCCCATGAGGGTGCTCGCCTCGAAGTCGATCGTGTCCGCGACGCCGTCGAAGACCATGTCGAGCACCGGCCGCGCCCAACCGAGCTGCCCCCAGCCGCGCGCCTGCTCGAACGTATAGGCGCGCGTGTGCGCGCCGGTGCCGAGCGAGAGCATCAGCTCCAGCTCGCCGGCGTGCACCACGTCGGCGTACGCGCACATCGACGGGTTGACGGCGTAGACGCCGCCGTCGACCAGCGGGTACGTGCGCGTGCCGGCGATGTCGGTCACCTGCGTGGGCTCGAAGTAGCTCGGCGCGGCCGCGGTGGCGCGCGCGACCTGGACGAGCGGGAAGTCGTAGGCGGGGTCGGTCCGCGCCCGCGCGGAGCGGAAGAAGAACGCGAAGCGGTCGTGGATGTCGTACGCGGTGACGAACACGTCGGTGAGGGCCTGCGACAGCCTCGCGTCGCCGAGGTAGCGGTCGAGCGCGGCGTCGAGGCCGTCGTCCTCGTAGCGCTCGTCGACCCACCCCTCGACCGACGAGATGCGCTTGAGCAGCCCGCGCCGGAAGATCGCCGGGCCCTCCTCGACGTAGATGCCGGCCAGCTCCTGCGCCGTGAAGCGCGGCCGTCCGTCGGGCCCGGCGCGCGTCAGCGCGCACGCGAGGATCCCGCCGGTCGAGGTCCCGGCCAGGAGGTCGACCATCTCCGCGATCCGCCGCCCGGTCCGTCGCTCGATCTCCGCCAGCACGAGCGCCGGGATGAGACCGCGGATGCCGCCGCCGTCGATGCAGAGCACCTTCACGAGAACGCGAGTCCGGGTTCCGGGGCACCGGCCGTCGGGCTCACCCCGCGAGCAGCTCCATCAGCAGGCCGTCGTGCCAGCCGCGGCCGTCGACGTCGCGCTCGTATTGCCGCATGACGCCCACCGGGCGGAAGCCGGCCTTCTCGTACGCACGGACGGCTGCGGCGTTGGCCACCGCGGGGTCGATCGTGATGCGGTGATGGCCGCGCTCGTCGATCAGATGGCGCACGGCGAGCCGCACCGCCTCGGTGCCCAGGCCGCGGCCGTGGACGGCGGGGTCGAGGAACAAGTCGATCCACGCATGACGGTACTTCGGCTCGTGCTCCTCGGAGAACTGGATCATTCCCGCCACCGCGCCGTCGACCACGATCGTCAGGCGGGTCGCCTCCGGCTCCTCCCACGGGAAGTCGTCGTCCGGGTGCTCCCACCAGCGCGCGACCTCGGGCGTCGCGTGGATGCGGCGCAGCGCGGCGGCGTCGGCCTCGGCGAGCGGGCGCAGGACCAGGGTCACGCGGCGGTCAGGACCCGTAGTCGAAGCGGATCGTCTTGAACAGCTCGTCGTCGTCGCCGGGCTTGGTGCAGCGCGCGAACCGTAGCTCGGGGGCGGCGCGCCCGACCAGGCAGGAGAAGCCGCGTATCCGGCACGAGCCGCTCTGGTCGCACCTGGCCGGCGTCGCGCGGGCGACCCTGCGGGCGGTGCGGCAGGTCACGCGGCGCGCCAGGACGTCGCCGACCAGCAGGCCGTCGGCGGCCTCCAGGTCGCCGCAGGACTTCATGTCGGGCCGGTCGATCGCCGACGCCGATCCGGGCAGGAGCACGCAGGCCAGCAGCGGGGCAAGGGCGAGGGTCTTGAAGCGCATGCGCACAAGCTACGACGTACGGTGCCCATCCGTGCTCACTCATCCGTTGCGACTTGACCTCGTCATGCGAGGTCAACTCGCAACAGAGCCGCGAGAAGGGCGCTCGCGACGTACTCGCGCCGCCGAGTCACCTGCTCCCACGTGAACCGCAGCACGCGGTAGCCGGCGAGGACGAGGGCGACGTCGCGCTCGCGGTCGTCGTTCAGCGCCGAGGGCGAGCGGTGCCAGGCGTACGAATCGGCCTCGACCACCAGGCGCGCGTGTGGCCAGAAGAAGTCGCGTTCGTGCCCCTCGATGATGGTGTTGACGTGGGGCCGCGCGATCTCGTGAGCGTCGCAGAGCTCGAGGACAAGCTCCTCCAAGTGGCTGCGCGTGCTCACGGTCCCGGCGACGTACCGGGACGACAGCGCGACGAGGCGCGGCGTTCCACGGCGCCGGGGGTAGCGCGCGAGGAGCTGCTTCAGCTCGGCGAAGTCGAGCAGGCGCAGCAGCTCGGCGCGGTCGAGCGCAGCCTCCAGCCGGCGCCCCCGGAGCCCGCCCGCCGCGAGGTCGAGCACCGTCCGCGCCGGTGTCGTGATCGGCAGCCCGGCGAGCGCGGTCACCTCGTCGGCCGGTAGCGAGCGGGTGCGATGGTGCCGGATCCCCGCTCGCTGCGCCCGGCCCCCGAGGCCGACCGTGACGTCGACGGCTCGCGCTGACGATCGCAGCAGGTCCCACGCCACGGCGGCGCTCATGTGGCTGAGCACCCCGTCCGGCCGGCACGCCAGCACCGCCGCCCAGGCCAACCCGTCGGATCCGATCCTCCGATGTCCGACCGCGTAGACGCCGCGATGGCGCGGATGGAGCCGCCCGACCTGTATGCGCCGGTGGATTCCCGCTGCGCTGATGCCCAGCCCGAGCAGCTGCGCATGCTCGACAACCCCACCTTGGCGTTCGGCGATCGCCGCGATCAGATGATCCGTTGCGACTCGACCTCGCATAGCGAGACTAGGTCGCAACGCATGCCGATTCGCCCCCTACTCGGCGGCGGCGAGCTCGGCGTCGTCGATCTCGCCGAACAGGGAGGGATCGTGGGGCGAGCCCTTGATGACGTCGTCGGCGCGGCCCTTGTGGCCCTCGGGCAGCAGCCGGCCGCTCGTCGTGCCGAAGTAGATCGCCTCGGGGTGATGGGCGACGATCGCGAGCGTGGACTGCTCGGGCTCGACCGCGTAGCCGCCAGAGAGGCGCAGGCCGATCCGGTTCGTGGCGTCGAGCAGGCGGTAGACCTTCTCGTGCTCGGACTGGTCCGGCACCGCCGGGTAGCCCCAGGAGTAGCGGCGGCCCTGGGTCTCGGGGATGCCGAGGTCGGACCGGATGCGCCAGTGCAGCCACTCCGCCATCCCCTCGGCGGTCTGCACGCCCATGCCGTGGGTGAAGAGCTGCTCGGCGAACTCGCCCTCGGTCTCCAGGCGCGCCATCAGGCCGGTCACCTCGTCGCCGGCGGTCACCGCCTGCAGCACGACGACGTCGAGCTCGCCGGTCTCCTTCGGGCGGTAGAAGTCGGCCAGGCAGATGCGGTCACCGAGAGGCTGACGTGGGGCGACGAGCCGCTCCAGCACCGTATCGCGGTCGTCGGGATCGAGCACGACGATCTCGTTGCCCTCGGAGTAGCACGGGAAGTAGCCCACGACCGCCCGCGGGCGCAGGTAGTCCTGCTCGGCCCACATCCGCTCCAGGCGCGGGCGGAAGTCGTCGGCGATCAGGCGGCGCCACGCCTCGCCCTTCACCCCGCGCCCGCCCCAGTGCAGCTTGAACAGCACGTGGGTGTCGAGGTGCGGATAGACCTCGCCGAGGTCGACGGGGATCTCGCGCGCGCCCCAGAACGGCGGCTCGGGCACCGGGTTCTCGGTGGAGACGGGCGCGCGGACGGAGTCGTCCGTGAAGTCGTAGGAGACCTCGGTCTCGCCCTCGTCGCGCAGCTTGCGCGCGTCCTCGCGGACGTGCTGCACCAGCAGCTCGCGCGCCTCGCCGTCGACGAGCTGGTCCATCACCGACAGACCCTCGAACGCGTCCTTGCAGTAGAAGACGCCGGGCGCATAGACGGCGTCGGATTCCTTGCCGTCGGGATAGTTGGCGCGCAGGCCGAACTTGCGGTTGATCGCCGCGCCGCCGACCAGCAGCGGGAAGTCCATGCCATGGGAGTGCAGCTCGGAGACGCACAGCGGCATCTGCTTGGACGTGGAGACGAGCAGCGCGCTCAGCCCGATCGCGGTCGCCTCGTGCTCGCGCGCGGCGTCGAGGATCGCCCCGATCGGGACCTGCTTGCCGAGGTCGACGACCGTGTAGCCGTTGTTGGTGAGGATCGTGTTGACGAGCGACTTGCCGATGTCGTGCACGTCGCCGAACACCGTGGCGAGCACGACGGTGCCCTTCGTGTAGCCCTCGAGCTTGTCGAGGTAGCGCTCGAGCCGGGCGACCGCGCGCTTCATGACCTCCGCGCTCTGGAGCACGAACGGGAGGATCAACTCGCCGGCGCCGAATTTATCGCCGACCTCCTTCATCGCGGGCAGCAGCACGCCGTTGAGCGTCGGGACCGCGCCGAGCTTCTCCACGGCGGCGTCGATCTGCGCCTCCACGCCGTCGCGCTTGCGCCGCAGGATGTGCCAGTGCAGCGCCTCCTCGGGCTCCATGCCCGCGGTCGGGTCGGCCACCTCGGCGTCCTCGCCCGCCGAGGTCTTCGCCTCGTAGTGGGCGATGAAGTGCTCCAGCGCGTCCTCGCGCCGGTTGAACACGAGGTCGTCGGCGAGCGCGCGCTCCTCCGCGCCGATCTCGGAGTACGGCGTGATGTGGTTCGGGTTGACCATCGCGAGGTCCAGGCCGGCCTCGACGCAGTGGTGCAGGAAGACGGAGTTCAGGACCGAGCGGGCGGCCATGCCGATGCCGAAGGAGACGTTGGAGACGCCGAGGGAGGTGAGCACGCCGGGCAGCTCGGCCTTGATCAGGCGGATGCCCTCGATCGTCTCGACGGCCGACGGCCGCCACTCCTCGTCGCCCGTCGTCAGCGTGAACGTGAGCGCGTCGAAGATCAGCAGCTGCGGGTCCATGCCGTGCTCGTCGCACACCAGCCCGTGGATCCGCTTGGCGATCGCGAGCTTGCGCGCGCGCGTCTTGCCCATCCCGACCTCGTCGATCGTCAGCGCGATCAGCGCGGCGCCGTGGGCGAGCGCGATCGGCGCGACGCGGTCGAGCTTGTCGCGGCCCGCCTCGAGGTTGACCGAGTTGACGATCGCGCGGCCCGGGATCTGCTCGAGGGCGCGCTCGATCACCTCGGGCTCGGTGGAGTCGACCTGGATCGGCGCCGGCTGGGTGAGCGAGACCTTCTTGGCCACGAGCCGCATCTGCTCGTCCTCGTCGGAGCGCTCGGTCAGCGCGACGCACAGGTCGAGCACGTGCGCGCCGCCCTCGACCTGGTCCTCGGCGACCTGCCCGAGGCCGTCGTAGTCGTCGGCCAGGAGCATCTCCTTGGCCTTGCGCGAGCCCTGCGAGTTGACGCGCTCGCCGACCAGCGTCGGCGCCGGGTCCTGCGCGATCGGCGTCGCGGTCATCATCGAGGAGACGTGCGGCGCGCGCGGCGCGGGCCGCTCGCCCGGCGTGCGGTCGCCGACGCGCTCCACGATCGCCTCGATGTGCTCGGTCGTGGTGCCGCAGCAGCCGCCGACGATCGTCACGCCGTAGCGCTCGACGAACTCGCCTAGCGTGTTCGAGAGCGTCTCGGGGTCCTCGGGGAAGATCGTCTCGCCGTTCGGTCCCTGGTGCGGGATGCCCGCGTTCGGGATGCACTGGACGGGCACGGGGGAGAACTCGCCGAGGAAGCGGATCGCGTCGCGCATGTCCTCCGGGCCGGTGGAGCAGTTCAGGCCGATGACGTCGACCGCGAGCGCCTCCAGCGTCGCGAGCACCGCCGAGATGTCGGTGCCGAGCAGCATCTTGCCGCCGTTGGGCAGCAGCGAGACGGAGGTCTGCAGCGGCACGGAGCGCCCGATCTCCTTGAACGCCTCGCGCGCGCCGAACACGGCGGCCTTGACCTCCAGGATGTCCTGGGCGGTCTCGATGATGAGCAGGTCGGCGCCGCCCTCGACCAAGCCCTTGGCCTGCTCGTGGAACACGGTGACGAGCTCGCCGAAGGTGATCCTGCCCAGCGTCGGGTCGTCGGACGCCGGGAGGTGCCCCGTCGGGCCGATGGAGCCGGCGACGAACCGCTGCTCGCCGACCGCGGCGCGCGCGATCTCGGCGGCCTTGCGGTTGATCTCGTAGGTGAATTCGCCGAGGCCCCACTCGTCGAGCTTGATCCGCGAGGCCTGGAACGAGTCGGTCTGCACCACCTCGGCGCCGGCCTGCACCATCGACGCGTGCAGGTCGCCGATGACGTCGGGGCGGTTGAGGACCAGCGCCTCGTGGGCGCGTCCGGGGAGCCGGTAGTCATGCTCGAGCGAGAGGTCGAACTGCTCGAGCGTCGCGCCCATGCTGCCGTCGAAGATGACGACTCGTTCACGGGTGGCAGCCAGGTAATCGCGCATCGGGAGCCAAGATAGCGAACCTTGACAAGGTTGTGGCAAGGTTTGGACTGATGTGTGTGTCACGGTAGGAGGACCGTGCAGCGCGTCGAGCTCCACTTCCACCTCCTCCCGGACGTCGACGACGGCCCGGCCGACCTCGACGAGGCGGTCGAGCTCGCGCGGCTCGCCGTCGCCGACGGCACCTCGCTCGTGACGGTCACCCCCCATGTGCGCGACCTGCTCCGTGGCGGCATCCTGCCCGAGGTTCCCGGGCGCGTGCACGAGGTCGCCGGCGCGCTGCGCCGCGCGGGCGTGCCGCTCGAGGTCCGCGCCGGCGCCGAGCTGGCGCACGACGACGTGGCGCTGCTCGGCGATCGCGAGCTCGACGCGATCGCCCAGGGGCCGCCCGGCCGGCACTGGGCGCTGCTGTAGGCGCCACTGTTCGGCGGCGACCTCGACGGCTTCCTCGCCGCGAGCGCGGAGGTCCGTGCGCGCGGCTTCGGGACGCTGATCGGGCACCCGGAGCGCTGCGAGGTGCTGATGCAGGCCGAAGGCGCGGTGGCGGCCGAGCGCGCCGCCAGCGCGCGCCTGCCGGTCAACGGCTCCTCGCTCCTCGGCCGTCACGGCGCCGACGCGCTCGCCTCGAGCGTGCGGCTGCTGCGCGCCGGCGAAGCGGACCTGATCGCCTCCGACGCACACCGCGACACGCGCCCGCCGGTGCTCTCCGACGCCCTCGCGGCGCTGGCGGCGCACGGCATCCCGCGCGCCGCGGCCGAGCCGCTGGCGAGCGC
>JBPCNM010000256.1:0-4914 GCA_051001255.1 Solirubrobacteraceae bacterium | reverse complement strand
CATCGGAGTGAAGCTCCCCTTCGCGCACGGCGCGCCGCAGCGCGCCGGCACGCCTCAGGTACATCGGGCCGCGCGCCGACGCCCAGTCTCCCCAGCGGTCGCCGACCTCGGCGGTGTCGCGAACTTGATCCACTTATCTCCGCAATGGCCCTGGTAGGTGGTCCATTGCTACTGGAGCATAGGCCACATGACCAGCCACCTCCTGACCGGCCTGATGAGTCGGCCACCCAAGCGCCCCATCGACGAGCTGGGACACCCGCCATCGGTGACCATCCGCCCGGCGACGGACGCCGACCGCACGGCCGTCGCCCAGCTCGCAGCACTCGACAGCCGACGAGCGCCGTGCGGCGAGACGCTGCTGGCCTTCGTCGACGGAGCGCTGCAGGCGGCGCTGGGCCTGGACGGCGACATCGCGGTGGCCGACCCCTTCCGCCCCACCGACGGCATCGTGCAGCTGCTGCGGCTACGCGCCACCCAGCAGCTCGGCGACCGGCGGTCCACGAAGGCTGCCCGCGTCCGCCGAGCGGCAGCGTGTCGATGAGATCGGCTCGCCGCGAGCCGAGGGCCCCTCGGTGTCGTGTTCGAGCGCTCGGGTCAGGCGGCCACCCGGTCGCGCTCGACGGCCTGGAATGTGCGCCGGTATGCGGTCGGCGAGACGCCGATCGTCGCCTGGAGGTGCTGGCGCAGCGCCGTGGCGCTGCCGAATCCCGCCTCGTAGGCGATGCTCTCGACCGGCAGCTCGCTGGTCTCCAGCAGGCGGCGGGCGTGCTCGACGCGCTGCTGGGTGATCCACCGGTTCGCGCTCGTCCCGACCTCGGCGCGGAACCGGCGGGTGAAGGTCCGGACGCTCATCTGGGCGTGGCGCGCGAGCTCGACCAGCGTGAGCGGCTCGCGCAGGCGCGCCAGCGCCCACTCGCGCGTCGGCGCGGTCGTCGCGCCGGCGACCTCGGGCAGCGGGCGCTCGATGAACTGCGCCTGCCCGCCCTCCCGCCACGGCGGCACGACGCACATGCGCGCCGCGGCGTTGGCCAGCTCGCTGCCGTGGTCGCTGCGGATCACGTGCAGGCAGAGGTCGATGCCGGCCGCCGCGCCGGCGGAGGTGAGCACGCGCCCGTCGTCGACGAACAGCACGCTCGGATCGACGCGTACGCGCGGGAACAGGCGCTGGAAGTGCTCGGCGCGGCGCCAGTGCGTCGTCGCGGGACGGCGGTCGAGCAGGCCGGCGCCGGCGAGCACGTAGGAGCCCGTGCAGATCGAGAGCAGCCGGGTGGTCTCCGGGATCCCGGCGAGGGCCGCAGCGAGCGCTTCGTCGAGCACGCCGTCCTCATAGAGCCGGCCGCGCGGCTGCTGGGTGGCGATCACCACGGTGTCGGCGCTGCTCAGCGCGCCGGCGTCGTGATCGACGACGATCGCGTAGTCGCCGGACGTGCGCACCGCCCCGCCGGTGAGCGAGCACGTGGTCAGCTCGTACATCGGCATGCCCGCCGCGTCGCGGGCGGCGCCGAAGACGCGGGCCGGGATGCCGAGGTCGAACGGGATCACGCCGTCGAGCGCCAGGACGGTGATGCGATGCATGGCCTGATTATTGCGCACAATGGCCTACGGGCCACTTGTCGATGGTTCGGCGGCAAGCCAGACTCGCCGGTACCCGATCCCAGGAGCGCCCGGTGCCCACCACTGAAACCCCAACCACCATGCGCGCGATCGCTGCCCCCAGGTGGGGCGACCCGGACGTGCTGGAGGCCGTCACGGTCCCGCGACCGGAGCCAGGCCCGACCGAGATCCGCGTGGCCGTCCACGCCGCCGGCGTCAACCCGACCGACTGGAAGTCGCGCGCCTCGGGCGGCTTCGGACAGTGGGGCGAACCGCCGATCCTCGGCTACGACGTCTCGGGCGTGGTCGAGGTGGTCGGGCTCGGCGCGAGCCTGTTCGAGCCGGGCGACGAGGTGTTCGGCATGCCGCGCTTCCCCGAGCAGGCCGGCGGCTACGCCGAGTACGTCGCCGCACCGTCGCGGCACTTCGCGCGCAAGCCCGACGGCCTCGACCATGTCCACGCCGCCGCGCTGCCGCTCGTCGGCCTCACGGCCTGGCAGGCGCTGGCCGAGGTCGCCCGAGTGCAGCCCGGCCAGCGCGTGCTCATCCACGCCGCCGCCGGCGGCGTGGGGCACGTCGCGGTCCAGATCGCCAAGGCGCTCGGCGCGCACGTGGTCGCCACCGCGAGCGCACCCAAGCACGAGCTGCTGCGCTCGCTCGGCGCCGACGAGCTGATCGACTACCGCGAGACCGACTTCGCCCACACGCTGCGCGACCTCGACGTGGTGCTCGACACGATCGGCGGCGACTACGGGCTGCGCTCGCTCGCGACGCTCCGCCGCGGCGGCATCCTCGTGTGGCTCCCCGGCCCGCTCGGCCCCGAGGTGCAGGCGCGCGGGCGCGAGCTCGGCGTGCGCACCCGCTTCACCCTCGTGGAGCCCGACCGCGCTGGGCTGCTCGCGATCACCGAGCTCGTCGAATCCGGCAAGCTGCGGGTCGAGATCGCCGACGTGCTGCCGCTCGCGGACGCCGCCCGCGCGCACCGGCTCGGCGAGTCCAACCGAACGACCGGGAAGCTCGTGCTCACGGTACGCAAGTGAGAGCGATCGGCTCGCGGGCGACGTGGCGACCTCGGCCGCTGGCCCAATTCTTGCGCACATTGGCTTTCTGGCCACTTGCCGGCGCGTCTGACGGTCTGGCGTGACCCGCACCGCACCGCCGAGGCAGATCGCCCGGTTCTCACCGGCCGACGCCCGAGCGGGGCTCGACATGTTCAGCGAATGGAAGACGCTGACGCCCGTGCATCTGCACCGCGTCTCCCAGCCGGCGCAGCCGTTCGAGGACACCAGCGACCCACTCGAGCTGCGCTACCGGGCGCTGGCGGGCATGTCGGCGCAGCAGGTGATCGAGGGGCGCTTCGAGAGCTCAGCTGCGGTCGCTGCTGGGCTGGTTCTCGTTCGGCACCGCGCATCCGATCGACGCGCCCGGCACCGGCATTCGTCGAGGCCCCCCGGGAGTGGAGGCCGGGACTGTCGGTGTTCGTGGTGCACCTGGTGCTCGCGGGCCAGCCCGCGGTGCACACCGCGGCCGGCGAAGTCCCGTCGGTGCTCCTGGCGCCGCCGGCGACGATCGACCAGCTGCAGCGACAGCTCGACCAGGCGACCGCCGGAGCGGCGTGGACGGACATCGCATACCTGTTCGCCGGCTGCCACACGCTGATCGATCCCTCGCGAGCGCCCGACGGGCAGGGAGTGGTCATGCTGATCACCTTCGCGCCCTACGCCATCGAGGGTGACCCGACCAATTGGGAGCGTCATCGCGACGCCTACCGCCAGGCGCTGATGGAGCGCTACGCCGCGTGCACGACGGGCTTCGAGCCCGGTGCGGAGCTCGCGTCCTTCACGCTGACCCCGTTCGACCTCGAGGCACGCAACGCGTCCTACTACCGAGGCACCCCGCAGGGCCGCGAGATGCTTCCCCACCAGCTGGGGCTCAACCGGCCGCTGGCCGGCTACGCGCACTACCGGATGCCGATCGCCGGCCTGTATCAGACGGGCGTCACGACGCACCCCGGTGCCCCGGTCAGCGCCTGGCCCGGTCGGCACGCGGCCGCTGCGGTGATGCACGACGTCGGGATCGACGCCGACGCGTTCTTCGCCCAGCTGGAGCGGGACGCCAACCCGTCCGGGTTCACCAGCCCGGTCGTCGAGACCGCGCCCGTCCCCGCGGTCGGCTCCGTCGCCTGAGGACGCCGATCATCCTCCAGGTCGCGGCGCGAGTCCCTCAGCGAGCGGGGCGTGAGGAGTCAAGCGCGGTGTCCGCGTGCCCGTCGGGGGCGTCGGGGGCGTCGGGGGCATCGGACCAGGCGAGCTCGAGCGCCACGAGCGCCCCGAGCACGATCGAGCGCGCGAGCGCGTTCGCTAGCAGGGCGTCACGCTCCTCGAACGCCCGGACGAGCCGCCGGTGGTCCTCGATCGACTGGTGCATGCGGTTCGGCAGGGACATGCTGCGGTGACGCAGCTGCAGGACGCGCAGGCCGAGCGAATCGAGGATGCGCTGGAGCGTCGGGTTGTCGGCCGCCTCGGCGGCGCGCTCGTGAAACGCGACGTTGGCCCAGAAGTAACGGTCGACGTCGTCCTCGTCGGCCGCCGCGCCCATCGTCTCGACGAGCGCTCGTAGCTCGGCGACGCTCCGTTCGTCGGCGAAGCTCGCCACGCGCTCGGCGACGAGGCCGTGCAGATTGGCGCGGATCGCATAGATCTCGCGCACCACGTCGAGCGTGGCGTGCGCGACGCGCGGCCGGCGGCGGGCGCGGATCTCGACGAGGCCTTCCTTCTCGAGCAGCATCAGCGCCTCGCGCACGGGCGTGCGGCTGGTGTTGAAGCGGCGCGCCAGCTCGACGGAGTTGAGGTCGTCGCCAGGGCGCAGCCGCCCCTCGATGATGCCCCGGCCGACCCATTCGCTGATCGCCGCGACAAGCGAATCGCGGCGGTCGTCGAGGCGCAGCAGGCCCGCGAGCGGGTTCGCCGTGGGATCGACGTGGTTGGCTGGAAAGGCTCGGTGGCTGGCTTCGTCGTTCACGGCTTGCGCGGCTGGGGCGGGCACGGCTGATCGTGCCAGAAAGGGTTCGATCAGCGAGAAGTACCGCTCGGGGTCCTCGAGTGGACCGAGAGCAGCGGCCCGTAGACGATGTAGGAGTGGCCGACCTCCTCGATCGCCCCGGTGGACAGGCGGTTCGGATGCGAGACCGCCGGGACCGTCGAGGCAAGTCTCGACGGCCGCCACGACCCGGGGGAGGCGAGCGACTATTGCTTCTCCGGCTATCTCGTCGACGTCGAGGTTGATCCGGCCACCGGCGCGGTCGCCGTGCTCGGAGCGACG
>JBPCNM010000255.1:0-8645 GCA_051001255.1 Solirubrobacteraceae bacterium | reverse complement strand
GGACAGCTCGAGCCGCGCGGGGTCGCGGCCGGCGCGGTGGCCGCCGCGGCGCTCGCGCTGGCGTTCGCCCACTTCCGGCACCCGGCGCCCGCGGAGCCCGGGATCGGCGCGCACTGACACGCCCCGGCGCCGAGCCACCATACTTTCGGAGCCGTGAGCGTGCTGCGCAACCTGGAGTCCAAGCTGGCCGGCCTCGTCGAGGGGACGTTCTCGCGCGCTTTCAAGTCGGAGGTGCGTCCCGTCGAGATCGCGCGCAAGCTGGCGCGCGAGATGGACGAGCACCGCGTGCAGTCGCTGAGCCGCACCTACGTGCCCAACGAGTACGCGGTCTGGCTCTCTCCGGGGGACCGCGAGCAGTTCTCGGGCTATGAGGACGAGCTGCGCTCCGAGCTCTCGGGCTACCTGCTCGAGCACGCGCGGCGCGAACGCGTGGCTCTCCTCACGCCGCCCGAGATCGCGTTCAAGACCGACGACCGGCTGCGCCTGGGCGAATTCGGCATCCAGGCGCGGCTGGTGCGCCCGCAGGAGGACCCGGGGGCGGAGCCCAGGCAGGGCGAGGAGGGCCATACGATGGTCTACTCGACGTCGGACCGGATCTCCGCGCCGCTGCGCGAGCCCGACCCGCGGCGCGGATCCGCGAAGCTGCGCATCGGCGGTCGCGCCGAGCTGCTCGGCTCGGGCGGCGCGACGCTCGGCCGCTCGCGCGAGGCCGACATCGTGCTCGACGACGCCAACGTCTCGCGCAAGCACGCCGAGGTGCGGCCGTCGGGCGGCTCGTGGACCGTGCGCGACCTCGGCTCCACCAACGGCGTGAAGGTCAACGGCCGGCGCTTGGATCCGTCCCGCCCGCAGTCGCTCAAGCGCGGCGACGTGATCGAGCTGGGCACCGCGCGCGCGACGTTCGAGCTGGAGTAGGTCCCGAGCGTGCTCGATCCCATCGCCGTCGCGCTGAAGTTCGGATTCCTCGCGATCCTGTACCTGTTCCTGCTCTGGATGGCCCGCTCCGCGCTCAAGGACCTGCGGCGCAGCGCGTCAGACCCAGCCGACGCGCCGCAGGCGCCTGACTACGCCGACGCCACGGGGATGCACACCGCGGGCTCGGCCGCGTCGGCCGGCGGCTCGCCCAAGCTGCGCGTCGGGAGCGGCGCGGGTCTGCGCGCGGGCGCCGCGTACGAGCTGTCGGAGGGGGCGCTGCTGGGACGCGGCGACGACGCCGACATCGTGCTCGAGGACTCGTTCGCCTCCTCGCGACACGCACGACTCGCGCCGCACGGGGATGTCATCGTGTTGGAGGATCTGGGCTCGACCAACGGGACCTACCTCAACGACGAGCCGCTGCGCGGGCCGCAGCCCCTGCACCCCGGGGACCGCATCCGCATCGGCGACACCGACTTCACCTTCGAGCGCTGAACCCACGCATGCTCCGGATCGCCGAGCACTTCCACGACTCCGACCTGGGGCGGCAGCGCCAGGGCAACGAGGACAACTACTACGTCCGCGCGCCGCTGTTCGTGGTCGCCGACGGGATGGGCGGCGCACAGGCCGGCGAGGTCGCGTCCGAGCTCGCGGTGCGGCAGTTCGAACGCGGCCTGCCCGACGGGCGCGAGCCGGCCGACGCGCTGGCCGAGACCATCATGGCGGCCAACGCGCAGATCCACGAGCAGGCGCGCACCGACCCCGACCGCGCGGGCATGGGCACCACGGTCACCGCCGCCTACGTGGCCGGCGACACCGTCGTGGTCGCGCACGTCGGCGACTCGCGCTGCTACCTGCTGCGCGACGGCGACCTGATCCGGCTCACGCGCGACCACTCGCTGGTCGGCGAGCTGGTGGCGCGCGGGAAGCTCACCGAGGAGCAGGCCGAGTCGCATCCGCAGCGCTCGGTGATCACCCGTGCGCTCGGCGCGTATCCCGAGGTCGAGGTGGACACCGAGGCGTTCCCGGCCCGCGCCGGCGACATATTCCTGCTCTGCTCTGACGGGCTGACCGGCATGGTCCACGAGCCCGAGCTCAAGCCGCTGCTGGAGGAGCCCGGCCGCTCGCTCGAGGAGACCGGGCGCATGCTGATCGCCGCCGCGAACGAGAACGGCGGGCGCGACAACATCACCGTCATCCTGTTCCGCCTCGAGGAGGTCGACGACCGGCGCGGCAGCGCGGACGCGGGCACGACGGTCGAGTCGGAGGCGGCGCTGACCGCGGAGTACGACACGTTCACCGGCGAGGCGCCGCCGCGCCAGGGCGTCACCCGGCCCTCGACGTTGCACAGCGACGACGCGCCCGCGCGCGAGGAGGAGTACCGCCGCCACGGCACGGTCGCCCTGCAGGCGCTGCGCCCGGGCGACCCTCGGTTGGAGGGCGGTGCAGCGGCCCCGGCTCGTGAGCCACCCGACCGCACCGCTCCGCTGCCCGACAGCCGGCCGGGCACAGGCGACGGACGGGCGCCGCGTGGACGTCCGCGCCGCCGCCGCCGCTCCGGGGGCTTGCTGCTGCTCTTCCTCGCGATCCTCCTGCCGCTGATCGTCGGCGCCTGGCTCGCGACCCGCGCCGTCTACTTCGTGGGCACCGACCCGGCCGACGGCCGCACCGTCGCGGTCTTCCGCGGCCTGCCCTACGAGCTGCCGTTCGGCGTCGACCTCTACGAGCGCTACTACCGCTCCGGCGTGACCCTGGCCGACGTGCCGTCCGCGCGGCGCGAGCGCTTCCTCGACCACAAGCTCCGCTCGCGCGACGACGCGGAGGACCTCGTGATCGCGCTCGAGCAGGGCGAGGTCGAATGAGCGCGCGCAACCGCGAGCTGCTCGCGCTCGTCCCCGCCTCCCTGCTGCTCACCGCCGGCTTCGCGGCGATCTTCATCCAGCAGTCCGCGGCGCTCTCGGACGTCTCGCTCACGTACGGCGCCGGCTTCCTCGGCCTGTGCCTGTGCGGCCATCTCGTGATCCGCGCGACACTGCCGCACGCGGACCCATACCTGTTCCCGCTCGTCGCCGTGCTCGCGTGCTTCGGCCTCGTCGTGATCTACCGGATCGACGAGACGCTGGCGCGCGAGCAGGCGCAGTGGTTCGTCGTCGGCCTCGTCCTGTTCGCGGCCACGATCGTGTTCCTGCGCGACTTCCGCGTGCTCGAGCGCTACCGCTACACGGTCGCCGCCGCCGGCCTACTCCTGCTCGCGCTGCCGCGCGTGCCGGTCATCGGCCAGCAGGTCAACGGCGCCTACCTCGGCGTCGGGATCGGGCCGATCTCGTTCCAGCCCGCGGAGTTCGGCAAGATCGCGATCGTCATCTTCCTCGCGGCCTACCTGCGCGACACGCGCCAGCTGCTGGTGCAGGGCTCGCGCCGCTTTGCCGGTGTGACGATCCCGCCGCTCAAGCACTTCGGGCCGCTGCTGGTGGTGTGGGGCGGAGCGATGGCGATGCTCGTCGTCATCCGCGACCTCGGCTCCTCGTTGATGTTCTTCGGCGGCTTCCTGGCGCTGCTGTACGTGGCGACGAACCGGCTGTCGTTCGTGACGATCGGCTTGGGGCTGTTCGGCTTCGGTGCGTGGTTCTTCGCCAACACGGTCGGGCACGTGCAGAACCGCATCGACACGTGGCGCGACCCGTTCGATCCGGTGCTCTACGAGGAGCGGGGCGGCTCCTACCAGATCGCGCAGTCGCTGTTCGCGCAGGCCGACGGCGGGCTGTTCGGCACCGGCTTCGGGCAGGCGACGATCACCCAGGCCGACGGCGCCTCGATCCTGCCGGCGCCGCAGACCGACCTGATCTACGCCGTCATCACCAACGAGCTGGGCCTCGCCGGCGCGTGCGGGCTGCTGCTCGTCTACCTGATGGTGGCCGAGCGCGGCTTCAAGATCGCGATGCTGGCGCAGGACTCGTTCTCCAAGCTGCTGGCCGCCGGCCTGACCGCGGTGTTCGCGCTGCAGGTGTTCGTGATCGTCGGCGGCGTGACGAAGGTGATACCGCTCACGGGCGTGACGCTGCCGTTCGTCTCCTACGGCGGCTCGTCGCTCCTCGCGAACTTCGTCCTGCTCGCCCTGCTGCTGCTCGTCTCCGACCGGGCCAGGCGGCCCGCCCGCGCGCGGTGAACACGCCCGTCCTGCGGCTGTACGGGCTCGTGGTCGTGCTGTTCGGCGTGCTCGTCGCGTTCACGTCGCGCTGGACGGTGTTCGAAGCCGAAGCGCTGCGCTCCAACGAGCTCAACCGGCGCGAGCTGCTGCAGGAGCAGAAGATCCGCCGCGGCACGATCCGCTCGGCCGACGGCAAGGTGCTGGCGCGCGCGGTGCGCCAGGCGGGCGAGACGTTCGGTCGCCGCTATCCCACGGGCGAGCTGTTCGCCCACGCGATCGGCTACTCGTACACCACGATCGGCCGCGCCGGCCTCGAGCGCTCGCGCAACGACGCGCTGACCGGCCGGCGCACCGAGCTGGTCTCCGCGTTCGAGTCGATCCTCGGCCGCTCCGACGAGGGCGACGACGTGCGCACGACGCTGAACGCCGAGGCGCAGCAGGTCGCGGTGGACGCTCTGCGCGGCTCCGGCCACAAGGGCGCGCTGGTGGCGCTCGACGTCAAGACCGGCGGGGTGCTGGCGATGGCCTCGGTCCCGAGCTATGACCCCAACGGCCTCGACGATCCCAAGCGGTTCGCGCGGCTCAACCGCGACGAGGAAGACGACCCGCTCGTCAATCGCGCGACCCAGAACGGGTTCCCGCCCGGCTCGACGATGAAGGTCGTGACGGCCGCCGCCGCGCTAGACAGCGGCCGCTACAGGCCGGATTCGACCGTCGACGGGCGCAACGCGAAGCCGATCTCCGGGGTGCCGCTCAACAACTTCGGCGGCGAGAGCTTCGGCTCGATCGACCTCACGTTCGCGCTGACGAACTCGGTCAACACGGTCTGGGCGGAGGTCGGCGAGAGCCTCGGCGGGCGCACGATGCAGCGCTACATGGAGCGCTTCGGGTTCTACGCCGACCCGCCGCTGGACTACCCCGACGGACAGATGTCGGCCTCGGGCGTGCGCAAGCAGGGCCAGCTCGCTCCGATGACCAGCGACTCGGTCGACGTCGGCCGCGCCGCGATCGGCCAGGGCGACCTGTTCGCCACGCCGCTGCAGATGGCGTCGGTGGCGCAGGCGATCGGCAACGGCGGCGTGCGCTTGAAGCCCCACATCATGGCCAAGGCGGTCGACCCGGACGGGCGCGTGGTCGACACGGTCGAGCCCGAGCGGGCCGAGCGGGCGATCTCGCGCCAGACCGCGCGCGACCTCACGGTGATGATGAAGAACGTCGTGCGCGAGGGCACCGGCACCGCGGCGGCGCTCGAGGGCGTCGAGGTGGCGGGCAAGACCGGCACCGCCGAGCTCAACGACAGCGGCCTCAACCAGCCGTGGTTCATGGCGTTCACGCCCGAGGTGGCGATCGCGGTGACGCTCGAGCGCTTCCAGGGCGGGACGGGCGGCGTCACCGCCGCGCCGATCGCCAAGCGGGTCCTGCAGGCGCTGGGGCAGTAGCCGTGCAGGGGATCGCCAGGGACACGATGGTCGACGGGCGCTACCGGATAATCGACCGGATCGGCTCCGGCGGCATGGCCGAGGTGTACTGCGCGGAGGACACCCAGCTCGGCCGCCGCATCGCGCTCAAGCTGCTCTACCGGCGCTTCGCCGAGGACGCCGAGTTCGTGGAGCGCTTCCGCCGCGAGGCCTCCAGCGCGGCCGGCCTGCAGCATCCCAACGTCGTCGGCGTGTTCGACCGCGGCGAGTGGGACGGCACCTACTACATCGCGATGGAGATGCTCGAGGGGCGCAACCTCAAGCAGGTCGTGCGCGACCACGCCGCGCTCGAGCCCGCGCTGGCGGTCGACCTCGTGATCCAGATCCTCAAGGCCGCCCGCTTCGCGCATCGGCGCGGGATCGTGCACCGCGACATCAAGCCGCACAACGTGATCGTCGACGACGAGGGCCGCGCGAAGGTCACCGACTTCGGGATCGCCCGGGCGGCCGCCTCCGACATGACCGAGACCGGCTCGATCATGGGGACGGCGCAGTACCTCTCGCCCGAGCAGGCCGAGGGCCACCCGGTCGACGCGCGCTCGGACCTGTACGCGATCGGCATCGTGCTCTACGAGCTGCTGACCGGCGCGCCGCCGTTCGACGGCGAGTCCGCGGTCACGATCGCGCTCAAGCAGGTCTCCGAGCCGCCGGTGCCGCCGATGCAGCGCAACCCGCCGGTGCCGCCCGGGCTCGACGCCGTGGTGATGCGCGCGCTGCGCAAGGACCCGAGCGAGCGCTTCCAGGACGCCGACGCGTTCATCGCGGCGCTGGAGGAGGCGATGGCCGGCGGCTACGTCGAGAGGGTGGCGGTCGCCGAGGATCCGGTCGCTCTGCTGGAGCACGAGGACCGCCGCAACCGCGGCCGGATCGCGCTGATCGCCGTGGTCGTGCTCGCCCTCGCCGCCATCGCGGTGGCCGCCTGGCTGACGCTGCGTGCGGACACGCGGCCGGTGCCCGACGTGGTCGGCAAGCGCTCGGGCCCGGCGGGGCAGATGCTCCAGAACCGCGGCTTCGAGGTCGACGTCGTCCCGATCCAGTCCGACACCGTCCCCGAGGATCGCGTCGCGGGCCAGCGCCCGGAGGCGGGAAGCGAGGCGGACGAGGGCTCCGTCGTCACGATCACGGTGTCGAGCGGGCCCGGCGAGGCGCAGGTGCCGCTGGTGCAGGGCCTGCCCGCCACCCGGGCGGCCGATCTGCTGCGCGAGGCCGGCTTCAAGTCCGAGCAGCGGCGCGCGTTCTCCGACACGGTGAAGGCCAACCGGGTGATCGAGACCTCGCCGGCCGAGGGCTCGACCCGGCGCAGGGGCTCGGTCGTCACGCTGGTCGTGTCGCGCGGCTCCAAGCAGGTGGACGTGCCCGACGTGGTCGGTCAAACGCAGGCGGAAGCCGAACAGGCGTTGCAGGACGCCGCGCTGCAGGCGTCGGTCACCGAGGAGGAGTCCGGGGATGCCGAGCCCGGCACCGTCCTGCGGCAGGAGCCCGCGGGCGGCACGCAGGTCGACAAGGGCGCAACCATCGGCGTCGTGGTGGCCACGGCGCCGGCGGAGCTCCCGGTGCCGGGGGTGATCGACGCCGCGGAGGACGACGCCGTCGAGACGCTCGAGGACGCCGGCTTCGAGGTGAGGGTCGAGGAGGGCACCGCGGAGACGCCCGACGAGGACGGGATCGTGATTCTGCAGGACCCGGCGCCCGAGACGCCGCGGCCGGAAGGGTCGCGGGTGACGATCACCGTCGGCCGCTTCGAGCCCGAGCTCGACCCCGAGCCGACGCCGGCCCCGACCGAGACACCGATTCCATGAGGGTCGCGGTGCTCCACGGCGGGCGCTCCTCGGAGCACGACGTCTCGCTCAGGTCCGCGGCGGCCGTGATCGCCGGCGTCGCGGCGGCCGGCCACGAGGCGCTGCCCGTCCTGCTGGAGCGCGACGGCGCATGGCGCGGACCCGACGGCGCGCCGCTCGCGCTCATCCCGGGCGGCGGCCTGCTCGGCGCTGACGTCGCGTTCCCGGTCCTGCACGGCCCGTTCGGCGAGGACGGCACGGTGCAGGGACTGCTCGAGCTGCTCGACGTCCCGTACGTCGGCGCCGGCGTGCTCGCCTCGTCGCTGTGCATGGACAAGATCGTGTTCAAGGACGTGCTGGCGGCCGCCGGCGTGCCGCAGGTCGGCTACGCCGGGGTGCGCGAGGCGCGCTGGCGCGCCGCGCCGGATGCGGTGCGCGCCCAGCTAGCGCCGCTCGGGCTGCCGCTGTTCGTCAAGCCGGCGCGGCTGGGCTCCTCGGTCGGCATCGCCAAGGTCCGCGACGAGGCTGAGCTCGCCCCGGCGCTCGACGGTGGCTTCGCGCACGACGGGCTGGTGATCGTGGAGGCGTTCAGCCCCGGCACCGAGGTCGAGTGCGCGGTCATCGGCCTGTACGAGGCCGAGGCGTCGGTGCCGGGCGAGGTCGTCCTGCTCGGCGGGGCCGAGTGGTACGACTACGAGGCCAAGTACTCCGAGGGCGGCATGGAGCTCCAGGTCCCCGCGCGGATCGGCGCGGCCGCGGCCGCGGAGGTGCGCCGCCGGGCCGTCGAGACGTTCCTGCGCGTCGGGTGCGCCGGGCTGGCGCGGGTGGACTTCTTCGTCGAGGACGGCGGGCGCGTGCTCGTCAACGAGCTCAACACGCTGCCGGGCATGACGCCGACGTCCGCGTTCCCGAAGCTGTGGGAGGCCGCGGGCGTGCCGTGGCCGCAGGCCTGCGACCGCCTGCTCGCCCTCGCGCTGGAGCGCTACGCCGCCGAGCGCGGCTACGAGTTCTAGCCGCCGGCGTGGCAGGGACGAGAAGCTCGCCCCCCATCGGCGGTCTTGCGGAGCAGCCACCCCACGGTGGTGTCGTGGGAGGCCTCATAGCAGTTCCCCGCGATCACCGAGTCGGTGAACGGCGAGGTCGGGTCGGTGCCGCCCGTGACTGTCGCGAATCCACCGAAGGCGCCGCAGGTGCCGGCGGCCCGTGACTGTCGCGAATCCACCGAAGGCGCCGCAGGTGCCGGCGGTCAGCGTCGCCGTGGCGCGCTGAAGGACACCCGAGGTCGTGTTGAGGCCCGAGCCGCCGTCGGTGCCGGCCGCGAACGTC
>JBPCNM010000254.1:0-2890 GCA_051001255.1 Solirubrobacteraceae bacterium | reverse complement strand
CGACCCGCCCGCCGGGGTCTCGCTCTCCGTCCTGATCCCGAACGCGCGCGGGCTCGAGCACGCCCTGCGCCAGCGCGACCGCTTCCACGAGGTCAACGTCTTCCTCTCGGCCTCCGAGACGCACAACCGCAAGAACGTCAACCGCTCGATCGAGGAGTCGCTCACCGGGCTCGAGGGGGTGCTCGGCCGCGCGCGGGAGGAAGGCCTGCGCTGCGAGGGCGTGATCTCGGTCGCGTTCGGCTGCCCGTACGAGGGCCACGTTCGGCCCGAGCGCGTCTTCGCGATCGCGCGGCGGCTGATCGACGCGGGCGCGCAGGAGGTCGGCTTCGGCGACACCACCGGGATGGCGAACCCCGTGCAGGTCCGCGACTACTTCCCCACGGCCCGCGCGGCGCTCGGCGCCGACGTCGAGCTGACGGCGCACTTCCACAACACGCGCGGCCAGGGCCTGGCCAACGTCTTCGCGGCCTACGAGGCGGGCGTGCGCTCGTTCGAGTCGAGCTTCGGCGAGCTCGGCGGCTGCCCGGTGCCCAAGGGCGCCACGGGCAACGTGGCGACCGAGGACGTCGTCTCGATGCTGCACGAGATGGGAGCGGAGACCGGCGTCGACCTGCCCGCGCTGCTCGACGCGGCAGGGGCGGCGCAGGCGGTGCTCGGCCGGCCGCTCGGCTCCCACCTGCTGACCGCAGGGCCCGTGGACTGGGTCAGCGGCCGCTGAACTGCGGCTGGCGCTTCGCGCGGAACGCCGCCGCGCCCTCGGCGAAGTCGGCTGACGCGACGCAGCGCTCCTGCGAGACGAGCTCGAGCTCCAGCGTGGCGACGAGCGCCGGGCGCGCGGAGGCGTCCATCACGCGCTTGGCCAGCGCGACCGCGAGCGGCGCGCACGCCAGCAGCTCGTCGGCGAGCTGGTGCACCGCCGCGTCGAGCTCCCCGGCCGGTGCGACGCGGTTGGCGAGCCCGATTCGCTCCGCCTCCTCCGCTCCGATCAGCTTCCCGGTCATGATCAGCTCCTTCGCGCGGCCGAGGCCGACGACCTGCGGCAGCCGGGACGAGCCGCCGACGTCGGGGATCAGGCCGATCCGCGTCTCCGGCATGCCCACGATCGCGTCGGCGGCGAGGACGCGGAAGTCGCACGCCAGGGCGAGCTCGAGCGCTCCGCCGATGCAGGCGCCCTGGATCGCGCAGATGACCGGCTTGGGCATCTCCTCGGCCAGGTTCCACGCCTCCAGGCAATGGCGGCGGAACGCGCGCAGGTGCTCCGGGCGCTCCGACAGATCGCTCAGGGCGCCCAGGTCCATGCCCGAGGAGAACAGCGGGCCGGCGCCGCGCAGCACGACGCAGCGCACGCCGGGATCGTCGGCCGCCGCGACCAGCGCCGCGCCGGTGGCCAGCACCAGCTCGCGGTGGAACGCGTTGCGCTTCTCGGGGCGGTTGAGGACGACGTGGCGGATCGCGCCGTGATCTTCTGACAGGACGAGGTCGCTCATGGGCCGCGAAGGGTATTGGGCGGTCATGACCACGAACCTCCGTTCCCCCATCGCCCACGACGCCGTCGAGCGGATCGCGGGTCTCGACCCGCTCGACGAGCCCGGCAAGGCGATCGGCAAGGCGGTGCGCGACGCCGTTCCGGCCGGCCCGGTCAAGGACGCGCTGAGCGGGACCTGGCTCGGGCATGCGCTGCATCCGCTGCTGACGGACCTGCCGATCGGCACCTGGACGAGCGCGGTCCTGCTCGACTGGCTCGGCGGGGACGCCGGTGAGGCGGCCGCGGACCGCCTGATCGCGCTCGGGATCGCGTTCACGGCGCCGGCCGTGGCGACGGGCATGACCGACTGGGCCGACTCCGAGGTCGCCGACGACCACGTGCGTCGCGTCGGCCTCGTCCACGCCGCCACCAACGTCGGCGCCACCGCGCTGTTCGGCGCGTCGCTGATCGCGCGCCGCGGCGGCGCGCGCGGGACAGGCAAGCTGCTGGCGCTCGCGGGCGCGGGGGTGCTGGGCGCAAGCGGCTACCTCGGCGGCCACCTGGCCTACGCCGAGGGGCTCGGCGTCGACCAGACCGCGTTCGAGGCGCCGCCGGAGGACTGGACGCCCGCGCTGCGCGAGTCCGACCTGCCCGAAGGCGAGTCGCGCTACGCCGAGGTGGGTGGCGTCGGCGTGCTGGTGGCGCGCCACGACGGCGCGGTCCATGCGATCTCCAACCGCTGCTCGCACCGCGGCGGCCCGCTCGACGAGGGCGAGCTGTCCGACGGCTGCGTCACCTGCCCCTGGCACGGCTCGGTCTTCCGCCTCGCCGACGGCGGCGTCGAGCGAGGCCCCGCCGCCTACCCCCAGCCGGCCTGGCAGGTCCGCATGCGCGACGGCGTGATCGAGCTCAAGGCGCCGGCGGCAACCTAGAGAGGGCCTGGCACCGTTCAGGTTCGGCCGCCAACCTAGACGGTGCGTGGCACCGTTTGGGTTCGCGCCCCGTTAGGGTCCCGCGACGCATGGCCCGTCGTGACGATCTGCTCGCGCTGCTGCGCCCGCCCGCGCATCGCGGGCCGCTGATCGCGGCCGGGGCCGTGCTGTTCACGGTCGGGATCGCGCTCGAGGAGCAGCGCCTGGACGAGGTGCTGCCCAACGGGCTGCACCTGCTCGCCGTCGCCGCGGCGGCGGGGCTGATCCTCGGCCTCGGCCTGCAGGCGCAGATCGAGGGCGGCGCGCCCGCCGCGTCCCAGTCCGTGCTGCTGGTCTGCGGTCTGCTGCTGCTCGAAGGCGCGCTGCTCGAGCTTGCGCACGTGCTCGGCGCGGACTTCGACTCGTTCCCGGCTGCGACGTTCGTGTGGACCTCGCTCCTGCTGTGCGGTGCGGGGCTCTATCCCGCAGTGCGGCGCAACTCCGCCGTCTACGG
>JBPCNM010000253.1:0-3195 GCA_051001255.1 Solirubrobacteraceae bacterium | reverse complement strand
GGTGAACACGAGCTGACGCTGCATGGGCACCGCGTGCGCTACCTGATGGCCGGCGACGGGCCGCCGGTGGTGCTGGTCCACGGCATCACCTCGACCGCTGACACGTGGGCGCCCGCAATGGCCGGCCTGTGCCGCGAGCACACGGTGATCGCGCCCGACCTGCTCGGCCACGGCGCGTCCGCGAAGCCGCGCGGGGACTACTCGCTCGGTGCGTACGCGAGCGGGGTGCGCGACCTGCTCGCCGCGCTCGGCCACGACCGCGTGACGGTCGTGGGGCACTCGCTCGGGGGCGGCGTGGCGATGCAGTTCGCCTACCAGTTCCCCGAGCGCACCGAACGGCTCGCGCTCGTCGCCTCCGGCGGCCTGGGCCGAGAGGTCAACCTGCTGCTGCGCGCCGCGGCGCTGCCCGGCGCCGAGCTGGTGCTCCCGCTGCTCGTCCCGGGCTGGCTCGGCCAGGCGGTCGGCAAGGTCGGCTCGGCCGGCTCGCGGCTGGGGCTGCGCACCCGCCTGGACCTGACGGAGATGCTGCGCGGCTTCCTCTCGCTCAGCGACGCGGGCGCTCGCGCCGCGTTCCTGCACACGCTGCGCGCCGTGATCGACCCCGGCGGCCAGCGCGTGAGCGGGCACGATCGCCTCTACCTCGCCACCAACCTGCCGACGCTGCTCGTGTGGGGCGAGCGCGATCCGATCATCCCCGTCGCGCACGGCCGCGCCGCGCATGCGTCGATGCCGGGCAGCCGGCTCGAGGTGTTCGACGCCTCCGGGCACTTCCCGCACCTCGACGACCCGATCCGGTTCACGACCGTGATGTGGGACTTCCTCGCCACGACCGAGCCCGCCACGCTCGACGCCGAGACGCTGCGCTCGCGCATCCGCGAGGGCGCCCCGCTGGCCGCCTAGCCGGCCTCGCCTCGGCTCGAGCAGCGGTGGCAGCGGGCCCGGGTGTCCGTGGCGGGCTGGGCGGTTACGTCAACTCCGGCATCGACGGCGTGGGTGAGAAGGCGGCGCGCGCATGAGCCCGGCTCCCCTACGTCGTGAGGCACTCCGGCCAGTGGTCGGCTCACGACGTTCGGGGGCGTCATAGGACCCCGACGGCGTATGCCCCGTTGCAGCGCGCGCCACGGCCCGTCGGCGATGACGACCTCGTCGCCCTTCACTGTGGACGGGTTCGTGGATATGTCGAACGAGAACCGCGAAATCGACAACCGCCATGATGCGCTCCGTGGAGCGCATCACCGCCCGCAACAGCGCCGGCTACGACGCCCCGATCGGCCTGACCGCAGACCCGGTCGTCTTCACGCTCGTCGGCGAGCGCCTCTCCGTCCTGCTCGCCCGCCGCCTGGAGGAGCCCCAGCGCGGCCTGTTCGCCCTCCCCGGCGGCTTCGTGGGGACCGAGGAGTCGCCCGCGCAGACCGCCGAGCGCAAGCTGCGCGAGAAGACCGGCGTCGGCTCGGTGCACCTCGAGCAGCTGCGCACGTACGCCGACCCGCGCCGGGACCCGCGCGGCTGGCTGCCGTCGATCGCCTACCTCGCGCTCGTCGGTCCCGAGGAGCTGCCCGAGGAGCGGCCCGCGGAGCGCGAGGCGGGCTGGCATCCCGTCGACGACCTGCCCGAGCTGGCGCTCGACCACGAGACGATCGTCGACGACGGCCTGTGGCGCCTGCGCGCGCGGGTGACGGAGAAGACGTGGTTCTTGCGCGTCGCCGGCGCGCTGCTGGCGCCTGCGTTCACGCTCGGCCAGGCGCAGCGGCTCTACGAGGCGCTGCGCGGCGAGGGCGTCGACGCCGCCAACTTCCGCCGCGACGTGAAGGCGACCGCACTGCTGGTCGACACCGGCGACCTGCACTCTGACGGCCCCGGTCGGCCGGGGCGGCTCTACCGCCGGCTGTAGGCGTTCATCCCGGATCGCGGGCAGGCGGGCGGTTACGCTTCTCCGGCCGGCCCCTGTAGCTCAGCTGGATAGAGCAGCGGACTTCTAATCCGCAGGTCGTTGGTTCGAATCCAACCGGGGGCGCTGCTGTAGAGCCAAATCAGAGTGTTGATGCGGCAACTGTGTCCCGAATGTGTCCCGAAGATCGGGTACGGTGTCGCCATGCCGGACACCCCGATCTCGGGTCACGTCTACCGCCACGAGGGTGCTCGGGGGCCGGTCTGGCGGGCGAAGTACCGGCTGGGTGACGGGCGCCAGGTCCATCGTCGGGTCGGCCCGGCGTGGACGGGGCGGGGGAGGGCGGCGGCCGGCTTCTTCACGCGACGGCTCGCTGAGGAGTGGCTGGACTCGATCTTGGTGCAGCCGCGCGCGGGCACGCTGCCGGGCGCGGTTCGGACAGGAGCTTCCTTCGCCGACGCTTGCGACGAGTACCTGCGCTTCCTGGAGGTCGACCGCCAGCGCAAGCCGTCGACGCTGCGCGATGCCCGCGCGACCGTCCGCAACCATCTGCTGCCGGCGTTCGGTGACTGGCGGCTCGAGGACGTCTCCGCGGAAGCGGTCGAGCGCTGGGCGCGCGAGCTCGGCCGCGACCGCCCGCTCGCGAACCGATCGAAGCTCAAGATCATCGTGATCTTCCACGGGCTGATGGAGCGGGCGCGTCGCGTCTGGAAGCTGCCGCTCAATCCGGTCCGTGATGTCGACCGCCCTCGCACGGCGGCCTCGGCGGGAGGGATCGACGTCTTCTCGCCCGAGGAGGTCCTGGCCCTCGTCCGAGCCGCCGAGGACGAGCAGGACGCCGCGCTCTTCCTGACGGCGGCGTTCACGGGCCTGCGGCAGGGGGAGCTGGTCGCTCTGCGCTGGCGCTCCGTCGACTTCCCGGGCGAGCACCTCCGGGTGACGGCGAGCTACACGAACGGCGCGCTGACCTCGCCGAAGAGCGGCAAGGTGCGAGCGGTGCCGATGGCGCCGGCCGTCGCGGAGGCGCTCGCCCGCCTCTCGCAACGCGAGCACTGGACCGGTGACGACGCCCTCGTCTTCCCGGGCTTGACCGGCTCGTACCTCGATGCGTCGGCGCTGCTCAAGCGCTACAAGCGCGCCCTCGCCGCTGCCGGCCTGCGGCCGCTGCGCTTCCACGACCTCCGCCACACGTTCGGCACGACGATGATCCGGAAGGCCGACATCGTCCGCGTTCAGGAGTGGATGGGCCATGCGGACATCGAGACGACGCGCCAGTACCTGCACTTCGTGCCGCGCCCCGATGACGC
>JBPCNM010000252.1:0-10478 GCA_051001255.1 Solirubrobacteraceae bacterium | reverse complement strand
CGTCCATGGTGGACGGCATCCGCGACCGCCGCCGTCACGCCCCCGCTGTTGCCATCACAGCGAGAACTCAAGGATCCGTCTGCGCACGGTCGCGGCGTGAAGCTTCGATTGTCACTACGCTCGCGGGTGCCGCCGACCAGCCACCTGCTCGCGTTCGCGGTGCAGGCGATCCCAGGAGCGCTCGGCGGGTCGTCCAGCGTGAGCGAGACGCGAATCGATTTCTGCGGCAGACTGCTTCCTCGATGGCGCTCGACTTCCGAGGCTTGCGGTACTTCGTGGCGGTAGCCGAGGAACTGCACTTCACGCGCGCCGCGGAGCGCATGTACATCGCGCAGCCGGCTCTGTCGGAGCAGATTCGCCGCCTGGAGGCGGAACTCGGCGTCGAGCTGCTGCGGCGCACCACACGCAAGGTGGAGCTCACCGCGGCGGGCGAGGAGTTCCTGGCGCGCGCGCGGCGGATCCTCGCCGAGGCCGACGAGGCGCTGGCCGAGGCGTCCCGCGCGGCTCGCGGCGAGACGGGCAGCATTCGTGTCGCGACGGGCGCCACCGCGGGTCTTCAGCTGGTGCCTGCGGTGCTGCGCGCGTTTCGCGAGGCGCGTCCGCGGGTGCACATCGACCTGCGTCAGATCGATTGGCAGCACTACTCCGGCGGCCTCGAGGACGGGGCGGTCGACGCGGCGTTCGTGTGGCTCCCCTATGAGCACCCGGACCTGAGCTTCGCGGCCCTGCACGAGGAGCCCCGGGTCGCGGCCCTTGAGGAGGGACACCCGCTGGCCGGTCAAGCGGAGCTCCAAGTCGAGCAGATCCTCGACGAGCCGTGGCCGTGGGTCGAAAGCCCGCCGGCGGTGCGCGACTTCTGGACGTGCGCGGACTTCCGCGGTGGCGAGCCGGCGCGTCGCGGGCCGACGGTCGTCTCGATGGAGGGCGTGCTCGAGGGCGTCCGCGCCGGCCTGTGCGTCGCCACCGTGCCGCGGTCACAGGCGGAGGTCTCTGGTTGGCCTGGCATTGCGTTCCGGCCGGTGCGGGACCTCACGCCGGCGACGCTGGCGCTCGGCTGGCGCAGCGCCGACGAAACCCCGGTGGTGCAGGCGCTGGTCGAGATCGCCCGTCGGGTAGCCGCCGGCGGTGCGGCGCCTCATTCATCGGATTCGTCCGATTAGTCGCTCGCAGGTCCGTCTTTCAATTTCGCGGCCACTGGTGGCACGGTGTTGTGCATGGCACACAACGGCACGCTCATCAGCGTCGGCGACGAGCTGGTCACGCTGATCAACGTCTTCGACGTGGACGCATCCAAGCAGCAGGACCTGGTCGATCTTCTCAACGATGGCACCGAGAGGGTCATGCAGCACCGCCCCGGATTCGTGTCGGTGAGCATCCTCGCCAGCAACGACGGCACCCGCGTCGTCAACTTCGCCCAGTGGCGGAGCCTGGACCACGTGAAGGCGACGATGGCCGACCCGGACGCGGGTAGCTATGTGAGGCAGGCCGGCGAGCTAGCCGACGCGACGCCGCACGTGTACACGGTGGCCGCCGTTCACCACGCGTAGCCCGGAGTCCTCGCGTGCTCACGGCCTACATCGCCGTCACCATGGTGGCAGCGCTCGCAAACTTCGGCGCGGCCACTCTCGACGCCTCGCGCTCCAGGTGGGTGCTGGCCAACATGACCAGGCTGGGAGTGCCCACTCCCAGCTGCGGCTGTTACCCGGCGGGTTTCCTCCTCCTGGCTGCGGGCTCGCTGGTCCTTGGTCTGGCTTCAGCCTGAGGCGACGGCGCACGACAGCAGAACCGTGGCGGCGCTCGCCGCCCGAGCGTGCTCGTCGTCCCTGTGAGGCGAGCCACGCGGGGTGTCGCGTCCAAGGATCCTCCACCGGCATGCTTCTGCTCGCGCGGTGCGCAGCGCTCGCTGAGCGGCGCCGTCGCGGCGTCGGCGCGTAGATTGAGGGGGTGGATCTCGAGGAGCTCGCGCGCCTGCGTCACGCGCACGATCTGCTGGACCGCGAGTACGCGCGGCCGCTGGAGGTGCCTGCGATGGCGCGTCGTGCGGCGCTGATGTCGCCCGCGCACTTCTCGCGGCGCTTTCGCGAGGCGTACGGGGAGACGCCGTATGGCTATCTGCAGACCCGGCGTGCGGGACCCCAATGGCAACCACCTGCGCCTCAGCCAGCCGCTGACCAGCCAGTCGTGACCCGAGACGCCTCCGACCATGTGCATTGGGACGGAATCGAAGCTGGCCGCGTAGGGCATGCCGGACCTGACTCGGCTTGACGCAGCGCCTCAGGCGCGCAGCGCCCCGATGATGTGCTCGCCGTAGCCGTCGAGCGTCGCCTCCTGGGCGTCGTGCATGAGGTAGATGTTGAACTGGTCGACGCCGAGCGCCTCGAGCTCGCGCAGCTTGGTCAGGTGGTCATCGACCGTGCCGAGCACGCAGAAACGGTCGACGATCTCGTCGGGCACGAACGTGGTGTCCGGGTTGCCGGCGCGGCCGTGGTGCGCGTAGTCGTAGCCCTCGCGCGCGCGGATGTAGTCGGTCAGCGCCGTCGGGATGCTGTCTCGCCCGGAGCGCTCGCCCTCGCCGTAGCGGCGGACGAGGTCGGCGACGTGGTTGCCGACCATCCCGCCGAACCAGCGGCACTGCTCGCGCGCGTGGTCGAGGTCGTCGCCCAGGTAGGCCGGCGCCGCCACGCAGATCGCGATCGAATCCGGATCGCGGCCCGCCTGGACCGCCGCCGCGCGCACGCGCTCGACGGTCCAGCGCACGATCACCGGGTCGGCGAGCTGGAGGATGAACCCGTCGGCCTTGCGCCCCACGAGCGCGAGCGCCTTGGGCCCGTAGCCGGCCATCCACACGTCGAGCCTGCCGTCGCGCACCCACGGGATCCGGACCTCCCCGGCCGGCGTCTCGATCGCCCGCCCCTCGGCCAGCTCCTTGATGACGTGCATCGCGGCCTCGGTCTCGGCGAGCGTCGTCGGCGGCTTGCCGAGCACCCGGCGCGCGGAGTCGCCGCGGCCGATGCCGCAGAGCGTCCGGTTGCCGAAGCCGTCGTTGAGCGTCGCGAACAGCGACGCGGTGACGGTGGGGTCGCGCGTGGCCGGGTTGGTGACGAACGGGCCGACCATGATCCGCTCCGTCGCCGCGAGCATCTGCGTGTAGACGACGTATGGCTCCTGCCACAGGATGTGGGAGTCGAACGTCCAGGCGTGGCTGAAGCCGAGCGCCTCCGCTCGCCGGGTGAGCTCGACGACCCGGCTGGCCGGCGGGTCGGTTTGGAACGTGACGCCGAAGTCCACGGCGTCAGTCGAGCGTCGCCGTGGCGGGGGCCCGGGCGCCGCTCTGCGCCCGCGCCAGGGCGACGTACACGATCGCGGAGATGCCGAACGCGACGAACACGCCGTAGCGGTAGAGCTCGTCGAGGAAGTTCGGGTCCGCGACGACCCCGCCTTCCGTCGTCGCCGCGTGCAGGAAGCCCGGCAAGACTGGGATGACCCCCACGGCCACCGCGATCAGCGCGCGCCAGTTGTAGCCGTTGGAGTACCAGTACTCGCCGCCCTCGCCCGGCCGGTACAGCTCCTCCACGTTGAGCCGCGCGCGGCGCACCAGCCAGTAGTCGACCACCATCACCGCGAGGAACGACGCCAGCAGGCTGCCGTAGCCGACGAGCCAGGTGAAGATGTAGGCGCCGACGTCCTCGTAGAGCTTCCAGGGGAACGAGACGATCCCGATGACGGCGGTGATCATGCCGCCCATGCGGAAGGAGATCTGGCGCGGCGAGAGGTTCGAGAAGTCGTTGGACGGCGAGACGACGTTCGCGGCCATGTTCGTCGAGACCTGCGCGATGACCACGATCGCCATCGCGAGGACCAGCAGCACCGGCAGGTCCGCGAGCAGGCGCGCCACCAGCGTCACCGGGTCCCAGATCGCCTCGTCGTAGACCACGACCGTCGCGGCGGTGACGGCGATGCCGATGAACGAGAAGCCGGTCATCGCCAGCGGCATCGCGATGCTCTGGCCGACCACCTGCGAGCGCTGGTCCTTCGCGTAGCGCGTGAAGTCGGGGATGTTCATCGACAGCGTGATCCAGTACCCGACGTTGGCCGCGAGGCCGGGCCCGAACAGCGACCAGAAGCTCTGGTCGTCGGTGAGCAGGCTCGAGGAGGTGGAGAAGACGTTGCCGATCCCGCCCCCGGCGCTGAACGCCCAGACCAGCAGCGCCACGCTCGACCCGATCAGCAGCGGCGCGGCGTAGCTCTCGAGGAAGCGGATGCCGTCGATGCCGCGCAGGATGATCGCGACCTGGACGAGCCAGAACACTCCGAACGCGATCGCGCGATGGCCCGTGACGTCGGCCCAGCCCGACGTGAGCGTCGTCATCAGCGTGTCCAGCGCGAGCGCCCCGATCCACGTCTGGATGCCGAACCAGCCGCAGGCGACGAGCGCGCGCGCCATCGCGGCCACGTTCGCGCCGCGGATGCCGAAGCTCGAGCGCACCAGCACGGGGAACGGGATGCCGTACCTGGTCCCCGGGTGCGAATTGAGCAGGATCGGGATCAGCACGAGGAAGTTGCCCAGCGAGACGGTCAGCAGCCCCTGCCACCAGGTCATGCCCGCGGCGATCAGGCCAGAGGCGAGGGTGTAGGTGGTGATGACGATCGACAACCCGATCCACAGCGCGGCGAGGTTGTAGGTCCCCCAGGTGCGCTGCTCGGGCCCGGTCGGGGCGAGATCGCCGTTGGAGAGCGGCGAGTCGGCGATGGTGCTCATGAAGCGGCTTGCTCCTCCGCCCACGCGAGCGTGCGCCGCGTGAGCTCGTACAGGGCGCGAACGGACAGCTCGAGATCCGCCTCGGGCGTGTCCTCCTCCTTGGTGTGGCTCACGCCGCCGAGGCTCTTGACGAACAGCATCACGGTCGGCATCACGCGCGCCATCTCGGCCGCGTCGTGCAGCGGGCCGCTCGGCAGCCGGTGGCTCGTCGCCGCGACCTCGTTCACCGCCGCGTCGGCGAGGTCGACGAGCGTCGGGTCGAACAGGATCGGCTCGATCTCCCAGACGCGCTCCCACGCCACCTCGCAGCCCTCCTCCGCGGCGATCCGCGCCGCGTTCGCCTTGGCGCTCGCGAGCATGTCGGCCAGCACGTCCGCCTGGAGCGCGCGCTGGTCGAGCGAGACCTCGCAGCTGCCGTTGAACGCGGTGACGATGCCCGGCGAGACGCGCACGATGCCGGTCGTCGCGCGCACGTCGTCGCGCGCCGCGGCGTCGTCGCGAAACGCCAGCGCGCTGCGCGCCGCGGCGAGGAACGCGTCGCGGCGCAGGTGCATCGGGCTCGCGCCCGCGTGGGCGTGCGCGCCGGTGAAGCGCACCATGTGACGCTGCACGCCGAACGTGCCGAGCACGGCGCCGAGCGGCAGGTCGAGCTGCTCGAGCACCGGGCCCTGCTCGATGTGCAACTCGAGGTAGGCGATCGCGTCGCGCAGGCGCGCGCCGGACTCGCTCATCCGGTCGAGCTCCACGCCGTGGGCGGCGAGCGCGTCGGGCAGCGCGGTGCCGTCGCGGTCGGTCAGCCCGCGCACCGCCTCGGGGTCGAGCGTGCCCGAGCAGGCGCTGGAGCCGAGCAGGCTGCGGCCGAAGCGCGCGCCCTCCTCGTCGGCCCAGTCGACGAGCTTCAGCGTGAGCGCGCGGCGCTCGGGCGCGAGCGCGCGCAGCACCTCCAGTCCGGCCACCACGTCGAGCGTCCCGTCGAGCCAGCCGCCGTTCGGGACGGAGTCGAGGTGGCCGCCCACGATGACGAAGCGCTCGGACTCGCCCGGCGCGGTCGCCCAGGTGTTGCCGGCCTCGTCGGTCTCCACGCTCACGCCCGCGATCCCGTCGAGCTCGGAGCGCAGCCACTCGCGCGCGGTGATCCACGTGTCCGTCCACGCGACGCGCTGGGCGCCGTCGTCGCTTCCCGTCAGCTCCGCGATCCGGCGCAGGCCCGCGACCGCGCGGGCCGGGTCGACCGCTGCCATCAGTGGCCCGCCACTAGCGGACCGCCGCGCCGGGAGCGGGCTGCGCGAACGTGCGGTGCACGAAGCGGCCGGCGCCGGCCGCCGCGACGACCTCGCCGTCGCGGTAGGCGAGCTTGCCGCGCACGTAGACCGACGCCGGGCCGCCGGTGAACGTCATGCCCTCGTACGGCGTGTAGTCGACGTTCCCGTGGCGGTTGGCCTGCGTGGCCGTGATCGTCAGCTCGGGGTCCCAGACGACGATGTCGGCGTCCGCCCCGGGCGCGAGCGCGCCCTTGCGGCCGGCCATGCCGTGGACCTTGGCCTGGTTGGTGGCGAGCACGGCCACCATCAGGTTCTCCGAGATCCGCCCCTCGCGCACGCCATGCGTCCACAGCACGGACGAGCGTTCCTCCACGCCCGGCGCGCCGTTGGGGATGAGCGTGAAGTCGTCGCGGCCCAGCTCCTTCTGGCCGGCGAAGTCGAACGCGCAGTGGTCGGAGCCGAAGATGTGCAGGTCCTGGCTCTGCAGGCCGCGCCAGAGCGCCGGCTGGTTGGAGGGATCGCGCAGGGGCGGAGAGAGGACGTACTTCGCGCCCTCGAAGTCCGGCCGCGCGAGATCGGCGTCGGAGAAGACGAGGTACTGCGGGCAGGTCTCGGCGTACACCGGCCGGCCGCGCGCGTGGGCGCGCTTGATCTCCTCGAGCGACGCCGCGCAGGAGACGTGCACGACGAGCAGCGGGCAGTCGGCGACCTCCGCGAGCCGGATCGCCCGGTTGGTCGCCTCCGCCTCGACCGCCTCGGGGCGGGTCAGCCCGTGCCAGCGCGGCTCGACGTCTCCGCGCGCGAGCGCCTGCGCCTGCAGCTTGGCGATCGCGTCGCCGTTTTCGGCGTGCACCAGCACGAGCAGCCCACACTCGCGCGCGATCTGCATCGCCTCGAACAGGTCCTCGTCCGCCGTGTAGAGCGGCGTGCCCTTGTAGGCCATGAAGATCTTCACCGTCGCGACGCCCAGCGCGGGCAGCGACGGCAGCTCGGCCTTGACCTGCTCGGTGAGGTTGGTGATCGCGACATGCAGGCCGTAGTCGACGTGCGCCTTGCCCTCGGCCTTGCGCTGCCACGTCTCCACCGCCTCCGCGAGCGTGCCCTCGGGATCCTGCAGCGAGAAGTCCACGAGCGTCGTCGTCCCCCCGGCGACCGCGGCCGCCGTCCCGCTGTCCCCGTCGTCGGGGGTGACCGTGCCGCCGAACGGCATGTCCAGGTGCGTGTGCCCGTCGATGAAGCCCGGCATCAGGCGCGCGCCCGAGACGTCGACGACCTCGGCGCCGTCGCGCGCCAGGTCGACGCCGACGGCCTCGATCGTCTCGCCGGTCACCGCGACATCGGCGCGGTAGGAGCCCTCGGCGGTGACGACGGTGCCGCCCGCGAAGATCAGACGGCTCAAGAAGACGCCACCTTGCTCGAATGGTCCGCGAAGCACGCGCCCAGCGCGTCGACGACGTGGTCGACGTCCTCGTCGGTCAGCGAGAGCGGCGGGGCGAGCGCGATCACGTTGTCCAGGCCGGCCGCCGTGTCGACGTTGCGCCCGACCAGCAGCCCGTGCTGCTGCGCCGCCGCCACGATGCCGGCCGACACGGGCCGCTCCACCGGCGCGCGCGTCGCCTGGTCGGCCACCAGCTCGATCCCGATCAGCAGGCCGCGGCCGCGGACCTCTCCCACCAGCGGATGGTCGCCGAGCTCGTCCTGCAGCCGGCGCAGCAGCGCCGCGCCGACCGTCGCCGAGCGCTCGACCAGCGCCTCCTCCTCCATGATCGCCAGCGTCTCCAGCGCGACGGCGCAACCCGCGGGGTGGCCGCCGAACGTGTTGATGTGGCGCAGGCGGCCAGCGTCGGCGGGATCGGCCGGGAAGGCGGCGAAGATCTCGTCGGAGACGACCGTGGCGGCGAGCGGGAAGTAGGCGCTCGTGATGCCCTTGGCCATGGTCACGATGTCCGGCCGCACGCCGGACGCGTCGTGGCCGAACCACGTCCCGACGCGCCCGAAGCCGCAGATCACCTCGTCGACGATCAGCAGCACGCCGTGGCGCTCGCACATCGCGCCGACCGCGGGCAGGTAGGAGTCGGGCGGGATCAGGATGCCGCCGCCGGTGATGATCGGCTCCACGATCACCGCCGCGACGGTCTCGGGCAGCTCGAACGCGATCGTGCGCTCCAGGTCGGCCGCGCAGCGCTGGCCGTAGGCCTCGAGATCGTCGTCGGCGATGCCGTCGCGGTAGGGGTCGGGCGGCGGCACGTGCAGGAAGCCGGGCGCCAGCGGCTCATAGCCGGAGCGGCGCATCGCCTGGCCGGTCGCCGACAGCGCGCCGAGCGTCGAGCCGTGGTAGGCGCGGTAGCGGGCGATGATCTTGAAGCGCTGGTGCTCCCCGCGCAGCTGGTGGTACTGGCGCACGAGCTTGAACGCCAGCTCGTTGGCCTCCGAGCCGGAGTTCGAGTAGAACGTCGCGCGCTCGCCGCCGAGCAGCGCGTCGAGCCGCTCACCCAGCTCGATCGCCGGCAGGTGCCCGCGCGTGAGCGGGTGGAACGCGAGCCGCTTGAGCTGCTCGGCCGCCGCGTCGGCGAGCCGCTCGCACCCGTAGCCGACGTTCACGCACCACTGGCCGCTGAGGCCGTCGAGGTAGCGGTTGCCGTCGACGTCGGTGACCCACGCGCCGTCGCCCTCGGCGACGATCAGCGGGCCCTTGGCGCCCGTGGGCGGGCGCCCGCTCATCTGATGCCAGACGGTGCGGTCCCGCTGTCCCCAGTCGTTGCCCCCCGACACCCGCTGCACCTTCTCGCGGCGCAGCCCTGTTGTCAACCGGGCGGACACCGTCGAGTCAGTCCTCCTCCCCGAACACGACCTTCCTGCCCTCGAAGCGCTCGCCGCGCAGGCGCGCGATCACGCGCGGCGCCAGCGGGATGACGAAGGCGAGGAGCGCGACGGCGAGCACCGCCGCGGCGAACGGGCGGTCGACCAGCGCGGTCCAGTCGCCGTCGGAGACGAGCAGGGTCCGGCGCAGCTGCAACTCGGCGAGCGGGCCGAGGATCACGCCGAGGATCACCGGCGCGATGGGGAAGTCGTACCGCCGCATGCCGAAGCCGAGCACGCCGATCGCGTAGGCGATCAGCACCTCGACCACCGAGCCCGAGATCGAGTACACGCCGAGCGTCGCGAACACGAGGATCGCCGTGTACAGCATCGGACGGGGGATCTGGAGCACCTTGACCCACAGCCGGATCAGCGGCAGGTTGAGTACGAGCAGCATCACGTTGCCGACGTAGAGCGACGCGATCAGCGCCCACACGAGGTCGGGCTCGCGCTCGAACAGCTGCGGCCCGGGCTGCAGGTCGAAGATCTGGAACGAGGCGAGCAGGATCGCCGCCGTGGCCGAGGTCGGGATGCCGATCGTCCGCAGCGGCACGAGCACGCCGGTGAACGCGGCGTTGTTGGCGGCCTCGGGACCGGCGACGCCCTCGATCGCGCCCTTGCCGAACTCCTCCTTCGCCTTGCCGCGCACGAGCCGGCGCTCGGTCGCGTAGGAGAGGAACGTGGGGATCTCGGCGCCGCCGGTCGGCATCGCGCCGAACGGGAAGCCGAACGCCGTACCGCGGAGCCACGGCTTCCACGAGCGGCCGAGGTCCTCGCGCCCGAGCCACTGCGAGCCGGTCACCTCCGCGTGCTCCTCCTCCCGGCCGCCGCGCCGGACCCGCGACGCCATGTGCAGGGCCTCGCCGATCGCGAACAGCCCGACGGCGACGATCACGATGTCGACGCCCGCGAACAGCTGGTCGACGCCGAAGGTCAGCCGGGCCTGGCCGGTGAGCTGGTCGATCCCGATCAGCCCGATCGCGAGCCCGAGCCCCAGCGAGAGCAGGCCGCGGATCACCGAGCGGCCGATCAGCGCCGTGACCGCGACGAACGCGAGTACGACCAGCGCGAAGTAGTCGGCCGGCTGGAGGCCGACGGCGAGGTCGGCGATCGGCTGCGCGAGGAACGTCAGGAGCACCAGTCCGATCGTGCCCGCCACGAACGAGCCGATCGCCGCGGTGGCGAGCGCCGGTTTCGCGCGCCCGCGCTTGGCCATCTCGAACCCCTCGATCGCCGTCGCCACCGAGCCGGACTCCCCCGGGGTGTTGAGCAGGATCGACGTCGTCGACCCGCCGTACATGCCGCCGAAGTAGATGCCGGCGAACAGGATGAACGCGCCGGTCGGGTCGTCGAAGTTGAACGTCAGCGGCAGCAGCAGGGCGATCGTCAGCGCCGGGCCGATGCCCGGCAGCACCCCGACGAACGTGCCGAGCAGCACGCCGGCGAGCGCGTAGAGCAGGTTTGCCGGCTCGAGCACCGTGCCGAAGCCGTCGATCAGCTCGGAGAGGGCGTCCACGGGCGGTCAGGTGATCGGGGTCAGGCCGGCGGGCAGGTCGACGCCCAGGAACTGCGTGAAGGCGACGAAGAGGACGACGGCG
>JBPCNM010000251.1:0-3089 GCA_051001255.1 Solirubrobacteraceae bacterium | reverse complement strand
AAGGGCGACAAGTACGTCATCAACGGCTCGAAGTGCTTCATCACCAACGGCGGCTACGCCGACTGGTTCACGGTCTACGCCAAGACCGACAAGGAGGCCGGGCACCGCGGCATCTCCTGCTTCCTTGTCCCCCGTGACGACACGGTCACGGTGGACAAGAAGGAGGACAAGATGGGCCAGCGGGCGTCCAACACCACGACGATCACGTTCAACGAGACCGAGATCCCGGCCGACCACCTGATCGGCGAGGAGAACAAGGGCTTCAAGCTGGCGATGATGACGCTCGATCGCACGCGCCCCGGCGTGGCCGCGATGGCCACCGGCATCGCGCGCGCGGCGTTCGAGTTCGCCACCAACTACTCCAAGGAGCGCGTGCAGTTCGGCGTGCCGATCGCCATGCACCAGGGGATCCAGTTCATGATCGCCGACATGGCCACCAAGGTGCATCTCTCCCGCCTGGCCACCTGGAACTCGGCCGTCCTGCTCGACCAGGGCGCGCGCAACACGCTCGAGTCCTCGCACGCCAAGCGCTTCGCCGCCGACGCCGCGATGGAGGTGACCACCGACGCAGTGCAGGTCTACGGCGGCTACGGCTTCATCAAGGACTACCCGGTCGAGAAGCTCATGCGCGACGCCAAGATCATGCAGCTCTACGAGGGCACGTCGCAGATCCAGCGGCTCGTGATCGCGCGCGAGACGCTGCTGCCGCGCCGGGTCGAGGAGCCCGCCGCCGCGGTGGCGTAGTCAGAACGCCGGCGGGGAGGGCAGGACCGCGGCCAGCCGCCGCAGGTACTCGGGTCGCTCGCCTTCGCGCGCCCCCAGCGCGTGGAGGTGCGGGGTCGTCCACTGGACGTCCAGCAGGCGCTCGCCGCCCGCCGCGCGCAGGCGCTCCACGAGCGCGACCAGCGCGACCTTGGACGCGTCGGTGCGGACGTGGAACTTCGACTCGGCGGCGAACAGGCCGCCGATCTCGACGCCGTAGAGCCCGCCGGCGAGCGCGCCGTCGGCGTCCCAGACCTCGACCGAGTGCGCCCAGCCGAGCGCGTGCAGCTGCCGGTAGGCGGCCCGGATCGCGGGCGTGATCCAGCCGCCGGGGCGGCGTGGGTCCGCGCAGCCGGCCACGACGGCGTCGAACGCGCGGTCGGCGGTGACGCGGTAGCGGCGCACCGCGCGGCGCAGCGAGCGTCCGGCGCGGAAGTCGCCGAGCGCGACGGTCCCGCGGGGGTCGGGACTGAACCACGCCAGCTCGCGCCCCCCGTCGACCGGCATCGGGAACACGCCGGCGCGATAGGCGGCCAGCAGCGTGCCGGGCTCGAGATCCGCACCGAGCGCCAGCAGCCCGACCTCGTCCGCCGCGTCCGGCGGCGGGAACGCCCACGTGCACGGCGCAGGCTCGGTCGGCATGCCGCGCACCCTAAACCGGGTCGGACCCTCTTCAGGTTGACGGTGACCGTCTGGCACGATGCGCGCCGATGACCGGTGCTGCCGCCACGCCCGTGTGGGGCGATCCTGCCGCGTGGGGCAATCCCACGCCGCTGGAGGGCGCGGCCGACGCGGACGTGTGCGTGGTCGGGCTCGGCGGTTCGGGGCTCGCCGCGATCGGCGCGGCGCTGGAGGCGGGCGCGAGCGTCGTCGGGATCGACTCCGGCCCGGTGGCGGCGGGGCCGCGGGGCGCAACGGCGGCTTCCTGCTGGCCGGCGGCGCCCTGTTCCACCACGCCGCGGTCGAGGCGTGGGGCGAGGAGCGTGCGGTCGGCATCTACCGCGAGTCGCTCGACGAAGTCGACCGGCTGGCCGCCGAGCTCGGCCCGATCGTCCGGCGCGTCGGCTCGCTGCGGATCCCCGCGTCAGAGGAGGAGGTCGAGGACTGCGCGCGCCAGCTCGCGGCGCTCGAGCGCCACGGGCTGCCGGCCCGCGCCGCCGACGGCCCGACCGGCGCGGGCGTGTTCATCCCCGGCGACGGCTCGATCCAGCCGCTCGAGCGCTGCCGGGTCCTGGCCGGGCGCGCGATCGAGCAGGGCGCGCGGCTGCACTGCGACACGCCCGCCGTCGCGCTGGCCGGCGACCGCGTGACGACGCCCGCGGGGGAGGTCAGGAGCAAGGCGGTGGTGGTCTGCGTCGACGGCTGGCTGGAGCGGCTGCTGCCCGAGCTCGAGGGCGAGGTGCGCTCCGCGCGGCTGCAGATGCTCGCCACCGCGCCCGTCGCGCCCGGCAGGATCCCGTGCCCGGTGTATGACAACTGGGGCTACGACTACTGGCAGCAGCTGGCCGACGGCAGCGTCGCGCTCGGCGGTGGGCGCGGCGCCTACGGCGAGACGGAGTGGGGCCATCCGGCCGATACGGGCCCGGAGGTGCAGGCGTGGCTGGACCGGCTGCTGCGCGACCGGGTCGGCGTCGAGGCGCCCGTCACGCATCGCTGGGCGGGCGTCGTCGCCTACACGGAGGATCGCCTGCCGGTCCTCGCAGAGGTCCGCCCGGGGCTGGTGGCGGTCGGCGCGCACTCCGGCCATGGCAACGTGCTCGGCTCGGCCGCCGGCCGCGCCGCGATGGCGATCGCGCTCGGCCGCCCCGCGCCGCGGCTGGCGCGGCTTCTGCGTCCCGAGCGCTGGGACTGATCGCGCGCGAAGAATCGCGGCGAAAGATTGGGCGCCCTTCACACGTTGTCTGGTTAGAGTTTCCCTCCAAGCCCCCGTGAAGCCCGTTACGACCATCGACGACCCGCGCTACGTCAAGGCGCTGAGCCATCCGCTCCGCGTGCGGATCCTGGCGCTCCTGCAGGAGCGAACCGCCTCGCCGCGCGAGCTCGCGGAGTGGCTCGATGCCACCCTCGGCACCGTCAGCTACCACGTGCGCACGCTGGACGACTTCGGGCTCATCGAGCTGGTGAGGACCACTCAGGTCCGCGGCGCGATCGCTCACCACTACCGTGCGCGCGTGCGGCCACGCGTGTCCGACGAGGCGTGGGCCTCGGCCGCGCCGATCGTCAAGCAGGCGGCCGTCGGCGCGGCGCTGCAGACCGTCGACGAGTACGCCCGCGCGTCCGCTGCCGCCGGCGGCTTCGATCGCGGCGAGGCGCACCTCAGCCGCACG